>JAIOJV010000071.1 GCA_019911805.1 Gammaproteobacteria bacterium | reverse complement strand
TTTCCCCTCAGGCCCCACCCGCTACAGTGAGGCCGGAGAACAAGGGGGACACCACCGTGGAAATCATCTACTTCACCCTGGTCGCCATCGGGCTGTACGCCTTCACCGCCTGGGTGTTGGACCGGGTCGAGCGTGCCCGCGGGCAGCGCTTCAAGAACCGCAATATCATTTTCTTCGTCATCATCCTCATGCTCGCGCTGCTGAGCTTCGAGCTCATGGGGCGCCTCGGCCCAATGTCGAACTAGCGGCGATTCCAACCCAAGACCGCGAGCGTCGGAGACGCATGCGGCTAGCGGCCGTGCCCGGTCGCCAGCGCCCACTTCGCCGCCGTGCGCACGCTGCTGCGCCTCCGCGCGTCCACCTCCAGACACTTGTCCTGCTCCGCATAACAGCAGACATGCACCTCCGGGTCGCGCGTCTCCGTCACCACGCCGCCGCGCTCCAGGCAGAATGTGCGCGGTGACCAGGTCTCTTCGACGGCTGTACCCTCGACTCCCGTCGCCCACGACGCGGCCGCCAGCAGCATCCCCGCCACGGTTCCCAGCCAGACTGAAGCGTTCATCTTCGCACCTCCTTGGCGCGTCCGGCGACCGTGTCACGGCGACATCCATCCGCCGCGTGCACGGCCGCCGGCACACCCTCACTTGCGCGTGATCACCACCTCCAGATACTCGCCCGGTACCACCAGCGACTGCGGTCCGCCGACGTTCAGGCGCTCGAGCAGCGCGGTAATGTCCGTGGTCAAGACCGCCTGGCGCGCGGGATCGAGCGCGGCGTAGACCTTGTGAGTCGGGCCGTAGAAGTCGCGAAACACCTCGAGCCAGTGCCTGGGTGAGCGGTAGCGGAAGTTGAACACGCGGCGCGCGGTACGGATGTCGGTCGCCCCGGGGCCGAACAGTTCGACGATGTGCGGCTCCGTGCCCCACAGCATGGGCGAGGACACGCCGGGCGGCGGCGGGACATGAACGGCGATGATGCGGAACAGGTCGCCGAGGAAGCCTTCGGGCGTCCAGTTCGCCAGGCCGATGCGCCCGCCGCTGCGGACGACGCGCAGCAGCTCACGCGCGGCTTTGTGGTGCTCGGGCGTGAACATGACGCCGAAGGTGGACAGGGCCACGTCGAACGCGTTGGCGGCGAACGGCAGGGCCTCGGCGTCGGCGACCTCGAAGCGGACGTCGAGGCCTTCGGCCTGTGCTCGGCCGGCGCCTTTTTCCAGCAGGTGCGGGACGTAGTCGGTGGAGGTCACGCGGGCGAAGCGGCGCGCGGCCGCGAGCGTCGCGTTGCCGTTGCCGGCGGCGACGTCGAGGACGCGTTCGCCGGCGCGCACGTCGGCGGCCTCGGCCAGGGACTCACCGACGATCTGCAGGGTGGTACCGATGATGGCGAAGTCGCCACTGGCCCAGGTGGCCTGCTGGCGCTGCTTGAGGGCTACGAAGTCGATGGCCGCCGGAGTCGTCGCTGCCGCCACGGTCCGGATGTCGGCAAAGGGTTCCATGTTCATGGTCGTTCTCCCGAAAGTGGTCGAAGGGGCCGGTGTCAGCCGGTGATTCCATTGTTCTCCGCAGGTGCCATTGACGCTTCACCGGGCGTCGCCCAGACTTGATCGTACGTCCGCATTTGCCGTCGCGGACCCGCCCCGAGCCGATGCATTCCGGGCCGCCGCTCTCCGCCAAGGCCACGCCGATGAGCCGAGACACCCTGTCCGATCTGCTGCGCAGCGTGCGTGTACGCGGCGCGGTGTTCTATTACGTGAGCTGCCGCGACCCGTGGTCGGCGGAAGCACCGCCGGCACGGGAGATCGCCGCGGCGGTCATGCCCGGCTGCGAGCACGTCATGGAGTACCACATGATCGCCAAGGGTAGTGGCTGGGCAGCAGTCGCCGGGCTGGCACCGGTGCGGCTCGCCGCAGGCGACATCGTGATGTTTCCGCAGGGGGACGGGCACGTACTGTCGAGCGCACCGGACGGGGCGGAGCCACTGCGGCGGGTGCCGGAATGGGTCTTCGCGACGCGTGACGTTCCCAAGCCGATGCCCATCGCCTATCACCACGGCGTGGTCGAGGCGGGCACGCCGCTGCCGGTCGAGGCAGCGGACATGGTGGCGGTGTGCGGCTTCCTCGGCTGCGATCTGCGGCCGTTCAATCCGCTGGTCGCGGCGCTGCCGCGAATGCTGCACCTGCCGGCGGCACGCGCCGGCGACTGGGTCGCGCGGGTGATCGATCAGGCAGTGACGGAATCCAGCAGCCGGCGGCCCGGCGGCGACGCGGTGCTGGAGCGGCTGGCGGAGATGATGTTCGTCGATGCGGCGCGCCGCTATCTGGACGGCCTGCCCGAGGACGCGACCGGCTGGCTCGCGGGGCTGCGTGACCGCTTCGTCGGCCGGGCGCTGACGCTCATGCACGAGCGGCCCGATCACGCCTGGAGTGTCGACGCGCTCGCGCACGAGGTCGGGCTGTCGCGCTCGGCGCTGCACGAGCGCTTCGTGGCCTACGTCGGCCACGCGCCGATGCAGTATCTCGCCCACTGGCGCATCCAACTCGGCGCCCGGCTGCTGCGCGAATCCAATCGCACGGTCGCGACCATTGCGCTCGACGTCGGCTACGACTCCGAAGCGGCGTTCGCACGCGCGTTCAAACGGATGGTCGGAATGCCACCGGCCGCATGGCGGCGAACGCAGGCGGGCGGGTAACGGAACGGCCGTTACGCAAGAGAGGATTCAGAGCCGGTGGGTTACTCATGATGGGAACTGAACGAGTTGGTTGGCGCTCATCGCGACGATCACCTTTTATATGGTCGCGTGCGGCCGTCATGGGTGCCGTCATGCTGACTGGCTGCCAGACACTGCCACCCCTCGACACGCGTATGCCGTCCCATGCGCTCGACAGAGGAACGGCACGTCAGACGGCACTCGGCCGCGCCAGTGCGCCCGGGGCAACGGCGCACCCGGGAGAGAGCGGTGTATTCATACTCGCCGATTCGCGCAAGGCCTTCGCCACGCGGGCGTTGCTCGCCGCAGCCGCCGAGCAGACGCTCGATGTGCAGTATTACATCTGGCGTAACGACATCACCGGCACGCTCCTGCTCAAGGCCTTGCTGGAAGCCGCGGAGCGCGGCGTGCGCGTACGTCTGTTGCTCGATGACATGAATACCAGCGACCTCGATCCGCTGCTGGCGGCGCTCGATACCCATGAAAATATCGAGGTACGGCTGTTCAATCCCTTCGCCCATCGCCGTTTACGTTTCATTGATTTCATCACCGCTTTTTCCCGCGCCAACCGGCGCATGCACAACAAATCCTTCACCGCCGACAACAGCGCCACCATCGTCGGCGGGCGCAATGTGGGTGATGAATATTTCGGCGCCAGTGCAACGCTCATGTTTGCCGATGCCGACGTACTCGCGGTGGGGCCGGTGGTGGAGGCGGTATCGCATGACTTCGACCGCTACTGGGCGAGTGCATCAGCGTATCCGGTCGACACGCTGCTGCCGGCGCCTTCACACTCTGCACAGCGCGAGATCCTCGATGCTGCCGCGCGTGTGACACGAAGCGCCGCGGCGAATGATTACCTCGACGTACTGCGCGCGGATGCCTCGATCCGCGCACTGCTGCTGCATGACCTGCCGCTGCTGTGGGCACCGACCCGCATGCTCAGCGATGATCCCGCCAAGGGTGTCGGTCGGGCGCCGCCCGAGGCACTGCTCACGGCGCGCCTGCGCGAGATCATCGGTGGCGCGGTGTCGCGCCTCACACTGGTGTCGGCATATTTCGTACCTACCAAGGCGGGCACCGATGCGCTCGTGGCGCTGGCGCATGCCGGTGTCGATATCACCATACTCACCAACTCACTCGAGGCCACCGACGTCGCCGCGGTGCATGCGGGCTACGCGCGCTACCGCAAACGACTGCTCAAAGCCGGTATCCACCTGTACGAGATGCGCGCCGGCGAACAGAAGACCAATATGAAAGTGTTCGGCAGCTCCGCCGCCAGCCTGCACGCGAAGACCTTCTCCGTCGATGGTGCGCGCATCTTCGTCGGTTCGTTCAATTTCGATCCGCGTTCGGCCAATCTGAATACCGAACTGGGTTTCATCATCGAAAGTGCGGAGCTTGCGAACCGTCTCGACCAGGCCTTCGACGCTGCGCCGACCTATGCGTATCGGGTGATGCTGTCGGACACGGGCGCGCTCTACTGGCTGGAGCAGCGTGACGGTGAAACGGTGCGCCATGATGACGAGCCCTATACCGGCAGATGGAAACGGCTCGGTGTCGATGTGTTGTCGATTTTCCCGATCGAGTGGTTGTTATAACACCTGCATCCCGCGGGGCCGGCATCAAAAAAGCCATCGCGCCATGACGCCAAAGATCAAGGTCGACAGCAGCTATTCGACGGACGCCTTGTCATCGGTCAGCCTCGGTAAGGACGGCGGGTCGGGGTGGGCATGGGTCAACCTGCCTACGCGACCCTCACCGACACCGATCCATTGCACCGTGCGGTGCAGCCGGATAAAGTGAATGACCGGAAGATGAGGGGACCGACGTGGAAATCGTATACTTCACCCTGGCCGCTGTGGCACTGTATTTCTTTTCTGACTGGGCGCTGGATCGGGTCGAGCGTGCCCGCGGCCAGCGCTTCAAATACCGGAACATCATATTCTTTGCCATCATCCTCACGCTCGCGCTGCTGAGCTTCGAACTCGTCGACCGCATCACCCAGACGCCGAAGTAACCCGCCCCACTGTATTCATCACCGGTTCTCACCAGCCGGTACGACATCGTGATTGCCGGCTGAGTCGCTCCTGCCACGGCGGTATCACTTCAGCAGCGGATGGTCCTTCGGCAGCTGTCTGGCATACCACGTGGCCAGCCTGTGACGCAGAGACTGCTGTGAGACCTGTGCCTCCGGCATTGGCTGTATGAGCTTGTCGTGGACCAGCAGCCGATAGATATACAGGATACGCTCGTTGACCGAATCCGTCGGCTCGAAGACGGCGGCGCCCCGCTGCTCGGCATACTGCATCCCGGCGAGCACTGCGCCCTTGACCAGTTCCGCCTCATGCTTGAGCTTTTTCATAGCGACCTCGTCTGAAAGGGGACGGCGGGTAATGGCACTTATTTAAACCCTTCTTGGCCACGGAATCCACGGAACAACACGGAAAAAAGATGCATTGTATAAAGCCCACAACCTAAACGGCGGGATCGATCCCGGGTTTACATGTTGAATTTTTCTGTGTTGTTCCGTGGATTCCGTGGCTATTGTGTCGATCAGGATTCATGCCCTCCGTCCCCATTTCCTTTCCCTCTCGCCAGGTGATAGCCCACTTGTCCGGCCGTTTTGCTGCGGACGAGGTCGAAGCCCGCGGGTAGCAGTGCGGCGAGCCGCTCGGCCGGCAGGGTGCGTTCGGCTTCCAGATAGAGATAGGCGGTGGGTGCGAGCCAGCCGGCAGCGAGGCGCGTAAGCACGGTGGCCAGCAGGTCCTGGCCGAAGGACGGATCAAGCAGGACGATATCGAAAGGTCGTGGGGTCGCGTGGAGGAACTGCAGGGCGTCGGCCTGCGCGATCTGGACCTGTCCGGCCTTCAGCCGTTGGGCATGCTCACGCAACGCCTTGGCAAGCTGCGCCTCGCGCTCGACCAGCACCACCTCGGCGGCACCGCGCGAGGCGGCCTCGAAGCCGAGCGCGCCGCTGCCGGCGAACAGGTCCAGGCAGCGGCTGCCCTCGATCACGGGTGCGAGCCAGTTGAACAGCGTCTCGCGCACCCGATCAGGCGTCGGTCGCAGGCCGGGGACGTCGGGAAACGGCAGCTTGCGACCACGCCACTGGCCGCCGATGATCCGGACCTGATTCGCGCGTCGGGGTGCAGGCATAGCGTTCAAAATCCTGTTCCGCCAAGCATCAACCTGAAAAACTCACATCAGCCACGGAAGCACACGGAAGACACCGAAATGAAACAGCGTCACAAAGCTCCGGCTCGGCACCTGGCGCGTGAGGAGGGCTGTTGTGTGAAGCGTATGATCTTGTCCGTGTTGTTCCGTGTGCTTCCGTGGCAAATGCGATTTTGGGATCATAGGTGGATGACACACAAAGCGCCACCGCACCCGCGCGACGGATGCCGCACGGGCGAGGTGGCAGTGCGTGAGACGCGGACTAGCTGTCCAGACGCGCAGGCCGACGCCTTACACCGCGGGTGGCGAGCATGACCAGACCCGAGCCGAGCAGATAGAGCGCACCGGGCAGCGGCACGCTGCTCACCGGCACGCTGCCCGGCGTCGGTGCAGACAGGAGGGCGAAGTCGGTCAGGTTGTCGCCGGTATCGACCAGCACATTGAGGCGCGCCAGACTGCTGCCGGCCGGCGCATCGGGGGCGGCGTTGCCCTCACCAGCGAAGAACAGGCCGGTGAAATCACCATAACCGAGGGCATCGATGACGCTGGTGCCAAAGAGCAGGCGCACCGAGTCCGGGCCGTTCTGCAGATCGACGGCGGCGACAAGATCGGCGTTGGCAACCTGTGTCATACCACCACTGCCGTCGGCAATGACGAACACGCCGTCGCCGGGGATCACACCACTCAGCGCAACCGTGCGGTAGACATTGCCGTCGCCGCCGTTGACGCCTTCCAGTGACCAGCCGTCGAGGGACGTGCCGGGTGTACCGTAGAGCTCGACGAAGACATTGCCGGCGTCGCCGGACGTGGCGTCGTAGAGGACCTCCGAGATCAACACCGCGCAGGCGGTGGAAGGCAGTGACAGCGGGAGGGTGGACAGACAGAGGGCGCAGAGCACCCCGCGAGAGGCATACCGTTCCATGGCATTTTCTCCGTATTGTTGATGGTTTCAGTGAATCGTCTGCGGCACGCGCCAGTCCCTGACCCGTCGCCGCCGATCAAGCATAGCCGCTCGGCGCGATATTGCAATCCGCGAAATACGGCAACCGTGCACGCCGTGGCAGGGGGACGATCACTCACTGCCGACCTGCACGGTGAGCATGTGCGCCGGCTGCAGGCGGCGCTTGAAGGCATCATTGACCTGTTCCAGCGTGAGCGCCTCGACCTTGGCATTGAAGGTCTCGAGATAATCCAGCGGCAGATCGTAGAAACCGATCACGGCGAGGTACTCGAGGATCTTGCGGTTGCTGTCGATGCGCAGCGCCTGGCCACCGGTGATATTTTTCTTGGCCGCCTCGAGTTCCGCGGCGGTCGGGCCTTCGGCGACATACCGCGTCAGTGTGGCGCGTAATACCTTCAGGGCCTCGGCCGCCTGGTCATTGCGCGTCTGCAACCCCATCTGGAAAGGCCCACGCCTGGCCATGGGCAGGAAATAGCTGTAGACGCTGTAGGACAGGCCGCGCTTCTCGCGCACCTCGGTGCTCAGGCGCGACACCAGCCCGCCACCGCCCAGTACGTAGTTGCCGACGTAGAGCGCGAAATAATCGGGATCGCCACGCCGCATCCCGGGCTGCCCGACGAGGATGTGCGTCTGGGTGGACGGGTGAGGGATATGCCGCTCGGCAGCCGCGGACAGATCGGGCACCGGCGGCAGTTCCAGCGCGCGTTCGCCGGCCGGCAGCCCGCGGGTCAGCTGCGCCGCCAGCGCCTCGGCCTGCGCGCGGTCCAGGGCACCGACGATGGCGATCACGGCATTGCGCGCGACGTAGTACTGCGTGTGGAAAGCGCGCAACGCATCGCGGTCGATGGCCTTCAGACTCTCCGCCGTGCCCTCGGACGGTGTGGCATAGGGGTGATCGCCATAGAGGCCTGCATAGAAGGCCTTCTCGGCGACCTCGCCCGGCCGCTGCTGGGCATACTGCAGCCCGACCAGCAGACGTTCACGTTCGCGCTCGACATCGACGCGGTTGAAATCGGGGTGTGTCAGCACCTGTGTGAACACCGCCAGGGCCGGATCGAGGTATTTGCGATCGACCAGACTGCGCAAGCTCAGCACCGCCATGTCACGCAGCGACTGGCCACTCAGGCGCGCACCCACGCCTTCGAGCCGGGCGGCGATCTCATCGCCGCTCAGTCCGCCGGCGCCCTGGTCGAGCAGGTGATGGGTGAACTGCGCGAGCCCGGCCCGATCGGCGTCGCGTGCGCTGCCGGCGTCGAATACCACCTGCACATCGACCATAGGCAGTTCCGGCGCCGGGACGAAATAGACGCGCGCGCCATTGTCGGTCTGCCAGTGCTCGATGGGTGCCATGGCCGCGACCGGCGTGGCGAAGCAGGTCAGCAGGCAGAGGACGACGTAGGACCAACCGCGTCTGTCAACGGACATGACCACCCCCCAGCGCCGCGGCACCGGCGCGGACCTTGGCATCCATGGGCTGCGGGTCGAGCACCGCGATGGTGAGACGATCCTCGTTGAGATAGCGCTTGGCGACCTCCTGCACCTGCGCGGCGGTGACCGCCTGGATGCGCGGCAGGTATTCCTCCATCCGCTCCCAGCCGAGCCCAAGGGTCTCGAGCTGACCGATCTGCATGGCCTGATAGAACACGGAATCCTCCTGATAGATACGATCGGCGAGGACCTGCGCCTTGACGCGCTCGAGCTCCGGCACCGTGACGGGCGCGTCGCGCAGCTGGGCGACCTGCGCACGCAGTGCCTGCTCCAGGGCGGCGACGTCGTGGTCATTGGCGGGTGCGCCGTCGAGCATCAGCAGGCTCTCCTGCCGGTCGTAGAGACTGTAGCCGGCGCTGGCACTGGCGGCGATCTGGCTGCCGCGCACCAGCTCACGCGCCAGCCGCGCGCTGTCGCCACCGTCGAGGATGCCGGCCAGGACCTCCAGCGCGTAGGGCTCCCAGTCGCGCGCGGCGGTCGCCAGCACCGGCACCTTGTAGCCCATGATCAGATAAGGCACCTCGGCCGGCGCCTTCACCGTGATGCGGCGTACGCCGCGCTGCTCGATCTCGGGGCGTGGCTTGGGGGGCGTGACCGTGTCCGGTTCGAGTGGGCCGAAATACCGCTCGGCCAGTGCACGGACCTCGCCGGGATCGACGTCGCCGGCGACCACCAGGGTGGCGTTGTTCGGCGCATACCATTTGCGGTACCAGGCGTGCAGCTCATCGAGCGTGAGGCCCTGCAGATCCCCCATCCAGCCGATGATGGGGATGCGGTAGGGGCTGCTGAGAAAGGCCACTGCGTTGAACTGTTCGTAGGTGAGTGCCGAAGCATTGTCTTCGGTACGCATCCGCCGCTCCTCCATGACCACCTTCACTTCCTTGGCGAACTCGGCCTGCTGCAGCTGCAGGTTGCGCATGCGATCGGATTCCAGCTCGAAGGCCACCGGCAGACGGCCCTTCTCCAGGCTCTGGAAATAGGCGGTGTAATCGCGTCCGGTGAAGGCATTCTCGCGCCCGCCATTCTCGGCGATGATGCGTGAGAACTCACCCGGACCGTGCTTCTTCGTGCCCTTGAACATCATATGCTCGAGCACGTGCGAGATGCCGGTGATGCCGCCGTGTTCGTAGCTGGAGCCGACCTTGTACCACACCTGTGAAACGACCACGGGCGCACGGTGGTCTTCCTTCACGATGAGCTTCATGCCGTTGTCAAGCATGAACTCGTGGGTACGGGTGGCGGCGGCCGGCTGCTCCGCACTGGGATCGGCCGCGGGGGCGGCGGCAGGCAGCACCATGATCAGAAACAGCAGTATGGACCGTGTGATCCGGTGTGGTGTCGGGTTTTCCATAATCCCTCGTGTTATCTTGGGCGAGGCCGGGTGGTAGGATAAGCCGGCCCCCTGAATTCTCCTAACTGACCGCAAAAATGATATTTGGTTTCGGACGCAAAAAATCCGGCGATGACGGCAGCGACAAGCCCGCCGAACAAGCCGCCCCGCCGCAGGCACCACCAGCCGCGACCGCGCCGCCGGCGCCTGCCGGCGGCGGTCTGTTTGCGCGCCTCAGGGCCGGACTGTCGAAGACCCGCAGCGGACTCACCGAGGGTATCGCGACCCTGGTGCTCGGGCGCAAGCAGATCGACGCGGAACTGCTCGAGGATATCGAGACCCAGCTGCTGATCGCCGATGTCGGCGTGGAGGCGGCGCAGGGCATCGTCGCAGACCTCACCCAACGGGTGGCACGCAAGCAGTTGACCGACACCACAGCGCTGATGGCGGCGCTGCGCGAGGACATGGCGGCGATTCTGCGGCCATGCAGCCAGACGCTCGCGATCGATGCGACGAAGAAACCGTTCGTAATCCTGATGGTCGGCGTCAACGGCGTCGGCAAGACCACCACCATCGGCAAGCTGGCGCGCCGCCTGCAGGATGGCGGCAAGTCGGTGATGCTCGCCGCCGGCGATACCTTCCGTGCCGCCGCGGTCGAGCAGCTGACGGTCTGGGGTGAACGCAACGCCATCCCGGTGATCGCACAACAGCAGGGTGCGGACTCGGCCTCGGTGATCTTCGACGCGCTGCAGTCGGCCCAGGCGCGCGGTGTCGACGTGCTCATCGCCGACACCGCCGGGCGGCTGCACACGCAGTCGAACCTCATGGAGGAATTGAAGAAGATCAAACGTGTGCTCGGCAAGCTCGATGCCACCGCACCGCACGAGGTCATGCTGGTGGTCGACGCGGGCACCGGTCAGAACGCACTGAACCAGGCGTTGCAGTTCAACGCCGCGGTCGGGCTGACGGGCATCACGCTCACCAAGCTCGACGGTACCGCCAAGGGCGGCATCATCTTCGCCATCGCCAAGCGCCTCGGCCTGCCGATCCGCTTCATCGGCGTCGGCGAGGGCATCGAGGACCTGCGCGAATTCGATGCCGACCAGTTCGTCGCGGCGCTGTTTGGGGGTGAGGCGTGAGGTGTAAAAACCTTTTTATGGCCACGGAAACACACGGAAACACACGGAAAGAGGCTATTGCAAAAGCCCAGCAATCAACCCGTGCGGTTGCTGTCAGGGCCTTTATCTTCGCAATTTTCCGTGTTCTTCCGTGTGTTTCCGTGGCCAAAAACGGGTTTGCTTTTCACGCCTCACGCCTCACGCCTCACGCCTCACTCATCCCATGATCCGCTTCGAGAATGTCAGCAAGCGCTATCCCGGCGGCTTCGAGGCCCTGAGCGCGCTGAACTTCCACCTGCCGCGCGGGCAGATGGCGTTTCTCACCGGACATTCGGGTGCGGGCAAGAGTACGTTGCTCAAACTCATCACGCTGATCGAGCGCGCCGACCAGGGACAGATCTTCATCGACGGCCAGAATCTGGCACGGGTGCGGCGTCGCGGCACACCCTTCCTGCGGCGCCGCATCGGCATGATCTTCCAAAACCACCGACTGCTGTTCGACCGTACCGTGTTCGACAACGTCGCGCTGCCACTGGTGATCTCAGGGTACAGTACGGACGAGATCGGCCGACGCGTGCGGGCCGCGCTCGACAAGGTCGGCCTGCTCGGCAAGGAGCGCGTCTATCCGATCACGCTGTCGGGCGGCGAGCAGCAGCGCGTCGGCATCGCCCGGGCGGTGGTGAACAAACCGATGCTGCTGCTTGCCGACGAACCGACCGGCAACCTCGACCCCGACCTGTCGCGCGAAATCATGCGGCTGTTCGCGCAGTTCAATCAGGTCGGTGTGACGGTGCTGATCGCGAGTCACAACCTGGATCTGATCACGCACATGCACTACCCCATCCTGCGGCTGGACCACGGCCGCCTGACCGAGACCGGCGGGATCCCTTCGGCGTGAGACGCAACCGCAGACAGCGCGCGCCGGCCCCCGCGCCAGTCGGTCCCGGTGCCACCCGGCGCACCCGCCCGGGTGCCAGGCAGTGGCTGCGCACCCAGGCGCGGCTGCACGCGCAGGTGCTGCTCGCCAGTCTCGGCCGTCTGTATCGCACACCGTTCTCCAGTCTGATGACCGTCGCGGTGATCGCCATCGCACTCGCCCTGCCGAGCGGTCTGCTGGTGCTGTTGGACAATCTGCAGCGCCTCAATGCCGGCTGGGAGGGCACCACCAGTATTTCACTGTTTCTGCAGCAGTCGGTCAGCGATGCCCGCGCCGACCGCCTCGCCGATGAACTGCGTGACTGGCCGCGCATCGACACGGTCCGCGTCCTGCACCGCGACCAGGCACTGGCGGAGTTCCGCGAACTGTCGGGCTTCGGTGAGGCACTGGATGCACTGAACGAGAATCCGTTACCGAGCGTGCTGATCGTGCAGCCGGCCGCCGCGCCCACGCAGCCCGACCAACCCATTGCAGCGCTGGTGGACGAACTGGGCCGCCTGCCCGACGTGGAGCTGGCGCAGCTCGACCTGCAATGGCTGCAACGCTTCTCCGCCATGATGGATATCGGCCGGCGCGGCGTGCTGGTGGTCGGTGCGCTGCTGGGCCTGGCGGTGCTGCTGATCGTCGGCAACACCATCCGTCTGGACATCCACAACCGGCGCGAGGAGATCGAGGTGTGCAAGCTCATCGGCGGCACCGATGCCTTCATCCGTCGGCCGTTTCTGTACGGTGGCCTCTGGTACGGCCTGCTGGGCGCGCTGCTCGCCTGGCTGCTGGTGGCTGTCGGCCTGTGGCTGCTGGACGCACCGGTGCGCCGCCTCGCGGGACTCTACGACAGCAGTTTCCTGCTCAGTGGCCCGGCCCTGGGTGGGGTCGGGCTGCTGCTGGCGGCGGGTGTGATTCTGGGCCTGACCGGATCCTGGTTGGCCGTTGGCCGCCACCTGCGCGCCATCGAACCCACGTAACGATGGCCACCGCCTAAGGCTAACTGCGGTCGCGCCGATAGCAGATGGCAGTCCGGGCAGGACGCCTGGGCACCAACCGGCCCTTTCCGACATGAATCAACGTCTGACCCGCATCCTCGTGGTGGATGGTTCGGAACTCGCCCGAACCATCGTCACCCGTGTGGTCGAGGAGGAAATGCCCACTGTGCGCATCACCCATTGCGGCACCGGGCAGGAAGCGATTACACACATGCAGGAGGGTCGCTTCGATCTGATCACCACCTCTTTGATGCTGCCGGACATGGACGGCCTGGACCTGAGCCGCCGGGCGCGCGCGGACCACACCCATCAGTACACCCCGGTGGTGGTCGTCTCCGGCGATGCCGACCAGCGGCTGCTGCGCGAGGGCTTTGCCGCAGGGGTCACGGATTATTTCGACAAGTCATTAGGTTATCGTGCGTTTGCCGAGTTCATCAAGGACGTCTCGCGGCGCAACTGCGGGCTGGTGGGCCGTATCCTCTATGTCGAGGACAGCCCGACCGCGGCCGCCCATACCCTGCGCATGATGGAGCACCACGGCCTGCGGGTCACGCACACCCTCATGGCCGAAGAGGCGCTGGAGCTGCTGCAGCAGGCGGGCCACGATGGCTGCGGCTGCAACTTCGACATCGTGATCACCGATTTCTACCTGAAGGGCCGCATGACCGGCGGCGATCTGCTGCACGCGGTCCGCGCCAAGCTGCGCATGTCGCAGCAGGAGATGCCCGTCCTGGTCATCACCTCGGTGGACGACGGCGAGAATCGCCAGGTCGAGGTCTTCCACGCCGGCGGCAACGACTTCGTCAGCAAGCCCATCGTGCCGGAGATCCTGCTGGCCCGCATCCGCTCGCTGCTGCTCATCAAGCAGCAATTCGCCGCCCTGAAGAGTCAGACCGAGGAGATGCACCGACTGTCTATCACCGACAGCCTGACGGGCGTCCGGAACAAGCGTTATCTGCTCGACCACGGTGAGCAGTTTCTGGCCGACCGGCGCAATCAGCCGATCACGGCAATGCTCCTCGATATCGATCATTTCAAGAAGTTAAACGATAATTACGGCCATATCACCGGCGATCGGGTCCTCGAGGCCTTGGGCAAGCTGCTCTCCGAGAAGCTGCGCGAGGATACCGTCACGGTGCGCTTCGGCGGCGAGGAGTTCGCGGTGCTGCTGCCACGCTGCGGCCTGCGGGAGGCCCAGGGCCGGGCCGAGTCGCTACGCCGACAGATCGAGGCCCTGCGTCCCGCCGGCCATCCCATCACCGTCAGTATCGGCCTGGCCTCCACCGCCGACGACACCGAGGTCGATCTCACGGAACTGCTCACCCTGGCCGACCGCGCCCTGTACGCCGCCAAGGCCCATGGCCGCAACCAAGTTTGTGGTTGACACCAAAATAAGTGGTCAGTCTGGGGGGATAGTGAGGCGTGAGGCGTGAGGCGTAAAAAATCTTAGCCACGGAAGCACACGGAAAAACACGGAAAGAATACCTCGTTAAAACCCCACGAGATTACATGACGGGGTACGGCAAGCGTGGCCCTGCGGACCGCGCCACGGTACGTCGATGGCGCCGACGCACCCTTCATCTGATGAGACTGTAAGGGGTTTCCAGGCTGGGGTTGTACTTTACGGAGACGGTAAATTCTTTTGTGGTAACAGGTAGTTATGGTGACACACGGTTACCGGATAGACGGTGTTCACAATGCCCTTTTCCGTGTTTTTCCGTGTGCTTCCGTGGCCAAAAACGGGTTTGCTTTTTCGCCTTTCGCCTTTCGCCTTTCGCCTCACGCCTCACGCCTCACCCCAACCCGCACGGAACCAACCGGTGATTTGGCACTCTAAGGTTACGACTGCTAAACTCTTACGCAGTGTCAGATCCTGCCACGTCGAGCGGGAAAATCAGGAGGACAGACCACAATGAGCCAAGTACTGGCCCGTCTCAATCAGGATATTACGCTGCCGATGCCGGGGGGCGACCTGTCCGGCTACATCCAGGCGGTGAACCGCGTCTCCATGCTGAGCCCGGAGGAGGAGCACGACCTGGCGGTGCGCCTGCGGGAGAGCAATGACCTGAAGGCGGCGCGACGGCTGATCGTCTCGCACCTGCGCTTCGTCGTGCACGTCGCCCGCGGCTACGGTGGCTATGGTCTGCCCCTGGGCGATCTGATCCAGGAAGGCAATATCGGCCTGATGAAGGCCGTGAAGCGCTTCGACCCCAGCGTCGGCGTGCGCCTGGTATCGTTCGCGGTGCACTGGATCCGGGCCGAGATCCATGAATTCATCCTGCGTAACTGGCGCATCGTGAAGGTCGCCACCACCAAGGCCCAGCGCAAACTGTTCTTCAACCTGCGCAGCGCCAAGAAGCGCCTGGGCTGGCTGAGCGGCGCAGAGGTCGAGGCGGTCGCCCAGGATCTGGGCGTCAAACCGGAGGTCGTGCTGGAGATGGAGGCACGCCTGAGCGGTCAGGACATCGCCTTCGAGAGTCCGGTTGGCGATGACGACGACGACCGGCAGTTCGCACCGTCCGGGTATCTGCGCGACGCCCGCATGGACCCGGCGGCCCAGGTCGAGGCCCAGGACTGGGAGAACCACGAGATGCAGGCCCTGCATTCGGCCCTGGACCGGCTCGACGAACGTAGCCGCGACATCGTTCAGGCGCGCTGGCTCGATGACAGCAAGACCACACTGCGGGAACTGGCGGACCGCCACCAGGTGTCGGCCGAGCGCATCCGGCAGATCGAGAACAACGCCATGAAGAAACTGCGCTCCAGCCTCGAGGCCTGAGGCGAGCGCTACACCAGGCCTGATGCCGGGTGAAGAACCAGAAACGGCCTCCCTCCCGGGAGGCCGTTTTCATTCCGGGGGTGCGTGCGTGCCGGACTCAACCGAAGAAGATGACGGAGAAGAAACTCAGCCAGGCCAACACCACCAGACCCACGATAATGACCATCGGAAAGTTTTCGAAACTGAACATGGTTTATCCGTCCTGAAAATACTCGTTTCGGCCACGGAAGGCACTGAAACGGAACAACGTCGTGAAACCCCGGTTCAGCATCTGGCGGGTGAGGCGTATACCCTCGTCCGTGTTTTCCGGGTGCTTCCGTGGTGATTGCAGCTGTTGGCTTTACCCCGTCTGGTGGTTCGCTTGCACCAGGAATATTAGGGGAATCTTATACTACGCGTGGTCGTCCTTCAACCGCTCCGGCTCATCAGACTCTGGGTCCCGAACGGCATCCTCTGCGATGCCACCATGCCCCGGGATGCGCGGATCGTCGTCATCCATGAGGATGCGGTGGGCCGGCCCCTCCAGGTCCTCGTACTGGCCGCTCTTGACCGCCCACATGAAGGCGGCAACGGCGATCACCATGAGCACCACGCCCAGCGGAATCAACAGATACAGGATATCCATCGCACCTCACTCCGGGGCCGGAAAGGGTGCCTCCGGCCGCCCCTCGCCCTGCTGTGGAGCCGTGATTTCGCGCAGCCGCAGCGCATTCAACACCACCAATACCGAACTCGCCGACATGCCGATCGCCGCCATCCACGGTGCTATCCAGCCCATCGCGGCCAACGGTACCGCCAACACATTGTAGAGCAGCGCCCAGCCGAGGTTCTGGCGGATGATGCCGAGGGTACGGCGCGCCGCCCTCACGCCCACCGCCAGAGGCAGCAGGTGCTCTGACAGCAGCACCATGTCCGCGGCCACCGCCGCCAGGTGCGTGCCACTGCCCATGGCGACCGATACCTGCGCGGCCGCCAGCACCGGTGCGTCGTTCACGCCATCGCCGATCATGGCGACGATAGCGCCCTGCGACTGCAATGCCTGCAGCCGCGCCAGCTTGTCCGCTGGTTTCAGGCGTGCTGCGGCGACCGCGATGCCGAGCGTATCCGCCACCTGTCGCACCGGCCGTTCGCCGTCACCGCTCAACAACTGCACCTCGATCCCCAGCCGGCGCAGCTCGGTGACCGTCTCGGCGGCGCCGGCGCGCAGCGTGTCCTCGAACACGAAGCCCGCCAGCAGACCGCGTGGATCGGCGAGATAGACCACCGTGCCGACGGCCTCGCGCAGGGCCTCGGGCAGCGTCGGCGCGCGGCCACCCAGGCCGAGTGCGAACTCGTGGGTGCCGATGCGATAGAGCGTGCCCTGGATGCGGCCCTCGACACCCTCGCCCGGGACGGCACGCTGGTCGCTCGCCACCAGTCCGCCCGCCGCGCCGGCCGCGACCAGGGCGCGCCCCAACGGATGCTCCGAGCCCTGCTCCAGCGCCGCCGCCAGCGCCTGGCAGCGGTCGCGGGTGAGCGCACCCAGCCGTGTCACCTGGGTCAGCTGCAGGCGCCCCTCGGTCAGCGTGCCGGTCTTGTCGAACACGACGTGGGTGACGCGCGCCAGCGTCTCGAGTGCGTGGCTGCGCGTGGTCAGTACACCCAGTCGGGTCAGCGCGCCGGTGGCGGCGGTCAGCGCCACGGGGGTTGCCAGCGACAGCGCGCAGGGACAGGTGACCACCAGCACCGACAGGGTGATGGCGAAGGCACGCGCCGGCTCGACCTGCCACCAGTACCAGGCAACCGCACCCGCGAGCAGCAACAGGCCGAGGGTGAACCAGGCCGCCACGCGGTCCGCGACCTTGGCGACGTGCGGTTTTTCGCACTGGGCACGATCGAGCAGGCGCACGATGGACGACAGCACCGTGTCGGTACCGACCTTGTCGACCCGCATTACCAGCGGACTTTCGACATTGACCGTGCCACCGATCAAGGCATCTCCGGCACGGCGCGCCAACGGCAGGCTCTCGCCGGTGAGCAGCGCCTCGTCCACCGAGCTGATCCCCTCCAGCACGGTACCGTCGGCCGGCACGGTCTCGCCGGGCCGGATGCGCGTGCGATCGCCCGGCACCAGTTCGGCGACCGCGACCACCTCGTCGCCCTGCGCGCCGATGCGCGTCGCCGTCGCCGGCAGCAGGCGCACCAGTTCCTCCGCCGCCTGGCCCGCGCGGTGGCGCGCAATCATCTCCAGATAGCGCCCCGTCAGCAGAAAGAAGGTGAACATGGTCACCGAGTCGAAATAGACCTCGCCCGCGTCGATCACCGTATGCCAGACGCTGGCCGCGAAGGCGCCGCCGATGGCGAGCGACACCGGCACGTCCATGCCCAGCCGCCACCGTCGCAGGTCGCGCCAGGCGCTTTGAAAGAACGGGCGCGCGGCATACAGCAGTACCGGCAGCGCGATCAGCAGGCTCACCCAGCGCAGAAAGCGCGCCAGATCCGCGTCGATACCCTTGTAGTCACCGGCGTACAGCGCCACCGCCAGCATCATCACCTGCATCATGCCGAGGCCGGCGACGGCAATACGGCGCAGCGCCTGCCGACGCTCGCGTTTGAACACCTCCTCCTGCCGGCCGGGATCGAAGGGGTGGGCGATGTAGCCGATGGCGGCGATGGCGCCCAGGATGTCGCTCAGGTGGACGCGGCTGTCGTCCCACTTCACCCGTGCGCGATGGGTGGTGTAATTGACGTTGAACTCCACGACACCCGGCAAGCGGCCGATGTGCCGCTCGTTCAGCCACACGCAGGCCGCGCAGACGATGCCCTCGAGGATCAGCGACGCCTCGCGCAGCGCGTGCGGGTCGACATGGACGAAGGTCTGCTGGATCTCGTCGCGGTCGTAGAGCTCGAACTGGTGCAGCGCCTCGGGCACCAGTTCCCGGGCGGTACGCGAGGGCGCGGTGCGGTGGCGATAGTAATCGCCCAGACCGGCGGCGACGATACTCTCCGCCACGGCCTGGCAGCCCGGGCAGCACATGGCACGGGCGCGACCGTCGATCACCGTCCGATAGTGACTGCCAACGGGCACCGGCAGGCCACAGTGGAAACAACCGCTGTCGGTGCCCTCCGCCACCGGCGCGCTGCTGACGATCTCGGGCTGGATGCTGCTCATGTAAAAATAGTATCAGGACGGTACACCGCACGCGCGGCATGACGCCTGTCAGTCGGCGATGGAGGTGGTGCCACGGACCTCGTGAAGATCCGCACCACGCTGAATTTCCAGGACCAGCTGCCAGATACCCGGCACCGGCAGGGTGAACTCACCCCGATACTGACCCGGTGCCACCTCGGTCAACACGAACGGCTGATCCAGGCGTGTATCCGCGGGACGCAGGAAGGTACCGCTGACTTCGGCAGCCGCAATCGGCCGGTCGTCGCGGTCGGTAACGATGACCTGGAACAGACTGGGGTGACCTGCCCGGGCCTCGCCCAGCCAACCCTTGTGCACCTTCCAGCCGCGCGCCTGCTGCCGCTCGACCTGTTCGAGGTAGGCGTTATACAGCGCCTCTTTCTTCTGGAAGTCGTGCTGTACCACACCGGGAAACGCAGAACTGACGCCGCGCTGAGCCATCGGCGGCGGCAGCAACACGCGCGCCAGCGGCTCCGGCAACCCCTGGGTCGACACCACTACCAGCACCCCGTTGAACAGCACCAGCACGACGAAGAAGGCAATGATGATGGTCGGCGCCCAATGAAATCCCACCTTTTCGCCGGCGGCACGCTGGCCCATCACCAGTCCGAGCGCGTAGGCGACCAGCAGGTACACCGCCAGGTGCAGGGCCAGTACGTCCGCACCCGGCCAGATCAGGATCGCGTAGGGGACATAGAGTGCCACCGAGGCCAGCGCGACGATCAGCGCGGCCGGTTTGACCGCCATACGGACCACCCGGTGCAGCAGCAGGAACAACAGCAGCTGGGCGACGATGCCGACGGGCAGTGAGAGTAATGCCTGCATGACTCAGCGCGGCCCCGCGAGATGGAAATTCGCCGGCTGCTCGAGCGCCGGGATATCGAGATCGGCCGGTGGCCGCACGATGAAAGCGAATTCGCGCGACTTGGCGTCGCCACCCTGCGGCATGACCCGCACGCGCGCCAGCAGACGCATGCTCTGTTCCGGCACCAGCCTCAGGTGCGTCGGGTCCACCTGCCCCAGGTCCAGCTCGGCGTTCGCCAGGCCGGCGATCTCCAGTACGAAGGGTATGGCTTGATCGGTCTTGTTGTTGAGCTTGATCTCGTAGCTGTTCTGGATGCGGCCGTCGGACAGCTGTACGAACAGCGGCTGTCGTACCTGCGCGACAGTGAACTCCAGGGGTGCCGCGCCGAGGATGCTCATCACCAGCGCGGCGATGGCCGCCAGCAGTGCCACGCCATAACCGACGTTCTTGGCGGTGAACAGGCGGGTCTTCTCGCCCTGTTGCGCCTTCTCGGAGGTGTACTTGATCAGCCCCCGCGGCCAGTCCAGCGAATCCATGATGGTGTCGCAGGCATCGATACACAGTGCGCAGGAGATGCACTGATACTGCAGGCCGTCACGGATATCGATGCCGGCCGGGCAGACCTGCACGCAATAACCGCAGTCGATGCAGTCGCCCGCCCCCTGTGCTGCCCGCTCCTCGCGCGACTTGAAGCCACGTGCGACCTTGTGCCGTCCGGCCTCCCCCTCGCCGCGGCGCTCGTCGTAGGCGACGATCAGCGTGCTGCGATCGAACATCGCACCCTGGAAGCGCGAGTAGGGACACATGTAGGTGCAGACCTGCTCGCGTGCCAGCCCGGCCATCACGTACGTCGTCAGGGTAATGAACAACGTGGTGGCGTAGGCCGGGAAGGGCCCGGCACCGGTGAAGAAGGCATGGAACAGGTCGGGGGCATTGCCCCAATAGAGGGTGAAAGTGAATCCGGTCCAGAAGCCGACGCAGAGCCAGATGGTATGCGTCAGCACCTTCTTGGTGATCTTCTCCGCATTCCAGGGTTGCTTGTCCAGGCGGATACGTGCCGGCCGTTCACCCTGGACCAGGCGCTCGACCAGCACGAAGACATCGGTCCACAGCGTCTGAAAGCAGAAATAGCCACAGAACACGCGCCCGGCGATACCGGTGACGAAGAACAGCAGCAGGGCGGCGATCACCAGCAAGCCGGCGAGCCAGAAGATGTCCTGCGCGTGGACCACCAGATCGAAGAGGTAGAAGCGGCGTGCCTCGATGTCGAAGGATACTGCCTGGGGGATGCCGACGGCACGCTCCCAACGCACCCAGGGGAGCAGGAAGTAGACACCGTAGGCCAGGGCGAGGATGCCCCATTTGAGTGTGCGGAACCGTCCATGCACCGACCGTGGATAGATCGGGATGCGGGCCTGATAGAGCTCTTGTGAAGTGCCGCCGGTCATGAATCAATGCGACTAGCGAGGCCGGGCGTCGGGCACCGCGGCGGAGGCCGTTCACCTGCGCGCCGCACCCAAACGGTCACCCGGCGCTCATTCACTGCCCTCCGCCGAGTTCGTGCACGTAGACGGTGAGCAACTTGATCTGGGTGGCGTCCAGACGCCCCTGCCAGCCGGGCATGATACGGTGCACACCGTTGCGCACGACCGACTTGACCGCGGCGACATTACTCTTGAGGTCGGCCTGTCCCGACACGTCGGCGACGGTCCAGATGTTGTCGGTCAGGTCGGCTGCACCCTGGCTCTGCAGACCGGTACCGGCCGCCGTGTGACAGTAGTAGCAGCCGCCGGCATCGGTGGTGAACAGCTGCTTGCCACGCACCAGTTTGTCGGCAGCGACATCATAACCCGACAGGCTGAGCACGAAATTAGCGACGTCATCGATCTGCTCCTCGCTGAAGGTGCGGCCGAACGCAGGCATGTAACCGACACGGCCCTCGGCCAGCGTGGTCTGGATGTCCTCTACCGTGCCGCCCCACAGCCAGTCGTCATCGGCCAGATTGGGGAACAGGCCCATCACGCCGGTGCCACCACTGCCGTGACAGGCGGCGCAGTTGTCGCCGAACAGCCCCTTGGCGACGGAGCGCACGAAGGCCATCATGTCAGGGTCGGCGAGGATCTGGGCGTAACTGGCGGCGGCGACCTTCTCCATGTATTCCTTGCTGCGCAGCGCCTCCTTACCTTCCTGCATGTCCTTTATCAGGCGCGCGCGCGTGTTCCAGTGCGTGGTGTGCGGTTCGCCGTCCACCGTAAAGGTGATGGTATTCAGCAGCCCCTTGGTGTAAGTGCTGCCGACGGGCCAGGCGGGATAGATGATCCAGTAGATGATGGCGAACAGCACCGTGCCGTAGAAGCTCCACAGCCACCAGCGCGGCAGCGGGTTATTGAACTCCTGAATATCGCCATCCCAGGCATGCCCGGTGGTCTGAACCGCGCCCTGCTGCTTTGTCTTTGCTTCACTCATTGCTTATCTACCTTGCGTTTACCCGCCGACCCCGCGTCGTCCCGCCCGGAGGTCTCGTCGTCGGCGAACGGGATGTATTTGTATGACTCCAGTCGCGCGCGGCGCTTCTTGCCCGTCAGCACGTACAGCAGGATCGCGCAAAAGGCCACGAAGAAGATCAGCAGCGCAACGATCTTGCTGTTCTCCAACCGGCCGATCCATTGCAACAGTTCCGTCATGCGCCTCGACCGCCCCCCTGTGGCCGACGGGCCTCAGCGGAACCCCGCGAAGTAACCTTCGTCGTATTTGCTGAAATCCACCATCGTGCCGAGCATCTGCAGATAGGCCACCAATGCATCCATCTCGGTGAGGCGACTCTGATCACCATCGTAGTTGCCCGTTTGCGCCTGCTGCACCAGGTGCTGCTCGGCACGCAGGATATTCAGGCTGTCGGCGACCGCCTGACCAAATTTGGTGACATTGGCGGCGTATTCATCCTCGGTCTCCGAGTACGGCACGCCGGCGGTCTTGAGCGCACGCATGCGGGCGGCGATATCGGCGTAGTTCAGCGGCTCCATCAGCCAGGGATAGCCGGGCATGATGGACTCCGGCACGACCTCGCGTGGATCGATCAGGTGCGCGACATGCCACTCGTTGGAGTACTTGTTGCCGACGCGCGCCAGATCGGGGCCGGTGCGCTTGGAACCCCACTGGAAGGGGTGGTCGTACTGACTCTCGGCCGCCAGCGAATAGTGTCCGTAGCGCAGTATCTCGTCGCGGAACGGGCGGATCATCTGCGAATGACACAGATAGCAGCCTTCACGCTGATAGATATCGCGACCACGCAGTTCCAGCGGGGTGTACGGGCGTACACCATCCACCTTCTCGACGGTGCCGTCGATATAGAACAACGGAACGATCTCGACCAGACCGCCGATGGAGATCACCACCATCGTCAGGGCGATCAGCAGGCCGGAGTTGGTTTCGATGCTTTCGTGCTTGAACTTCACGTCTCGTTCTCCTCGCGCTTACGCCTGGGCCAGCTTGGTCGCCAGTTTGGCCTCGATCGCGCCGGCCTCCTGTTTGGCTCGACGAATGGTCATGCCGAGGTTGTAGGTCATCACCAGCATGCCGGCGATAAAGAAGCCGCCGCCCAGTGCGCGTACGACATACGGCTTATGCAGGAAGGTCACGGTCTCGATGAAGGTGTAGGCCAGCGAGCCGAAATCATCGAAGGCGCGCAACAGCAGTCCCTGGCCGATGCCGGCCACCCACAGGGCGGTGATGTAGAGCACGATGCCGATGGTGGCGAGGTAGAAGTGTATGTATACCAGCCGCTGACTGTACAACTTGGTGTCGTACAGGCGGGGAACCATATGGTACAGCGAGCCGAAGGTCACCAGCGCCACCCAGCCCAGTGCGCCGGAATGCACATGACCAACCGTCCAGTCGGTGTAGTGCGACAGGGCATTCACGCTCTTCAGCGACAACAGCGGGCCTTCGAAGGTCGACATGCCGTAGAACGACAGTGATGTGATCAAAAACAGCATGATCGGGTCGGTGCGCAGTTTGTTCCAGGCACCCGACAGCGTCATGATGCCATTGATCATGCCGCCCCAGGACGGCAGCAGCAGCATGATGGAGAAGGTCGCGGCCAGGGTGGAGGTCCAGTCCGGCAGCGCCGTCCAGTGCAGGTGGTGCGCACCCACCCACATGTACAGGAAGATCAACGCCCAGAAGTGGATGATGGACAGGCGGTAGGAATACACCGGACGGCCCGCCTGCTTGGGCACGAAGTAATACATCATGCCGAGGAAGGCCGCAGTCAGGAAGAAGCCCACGGCGTTATGGCCGTACCACCACTGGGTCATGGCGTCCTGCACGCCCGAGAACAGGGAGTAGGACTTCATGGTGAACAGCCCGACCGGCACGGCCAGGTTGTTGAAGATATGCAGAATGGCCGTCGCCAGGATGAAGGCCATATAGAACCAGTTGGCGACATAGATGTGCGGCTGGGAACGGCGCCGCAGGGTCTGAGCATAGACCCAGAAGTAGGTGACCCACACGGCGGTGATGAGCAGGTCGATCGGCCACTCGAACTCGGCGTATTCCCGGGACTGGGTGTGACCGAGCATGTAGCTCACCGCGCCCAGGGCGACGGCCGCCTGCCAGCCCCAGAAGGTGAAGTTGGACAGCCCATCACTGAACAGGCGCGCCTGGCAGGTGCGCTGCACCACATAATAGGAGGTGGCGAACAGGGCGCTGCCGCCGAAGCCGAACAGCACCAGGGTGGTGTGCACCGGTCGCAGGCGTCCGAAGGTGATCTCCGCGATACCCAGATTCAGCGCGGGATAGGCCAACTCGAGCGCGGCGTAGAGTCCCGCCGCCATACCCAGCACACCCCAGACCAGCGTCATGATTGCGAACTTGCGGATCACCGCATAGTTGTATTGTTGCGTACCAGCGACTGCACCGTGAGCCATAGCTAAGCCTCGTTCTCGCTTTGGGGTGTCGGTGCACGGGGCCCCAGGCACCGAAGGAAAATATCAGCAGATTCTAATGTGACATGCCGCTTCACGCAAACATGTCGAAAGAATAACGGTCTAGCGACCCTCGCGTGGGGCACACAGGGCCGCTAAGCGCTTAAAGAAACACGGAACTCCAAGGATAGACGACCGGCGAAGTGCGTTATTCCCGAGCCCTGGTCCACGCCCCCGGGAGGGGGAAGGGGCCGGCAGACGCAAACCTCACAGGAGCAGGTCGGTGATCCAGCCCATGTGGTGGTCGACGAGCAGCAGGGCGAAAATGCCCATGAGGTAGAGGATGGAATAGCCGAAGGTCGGCATGGCCGCCGCATCGCTGCGCATCAGCCGCAGCGCGTGCCGCAGGAAACCGGCACCAAGCACCAACGCGCCGCCCAGGTAGAAGAGTCCGCTCATGTGGGTGGCATAGGGCATGACGCTGACCGGCACCAGCAGGATGGTGTAGAGCAGGACCTGCAGGCGGGTGAAGTCGACACCGTGCGTCACCGGCAGCATGGGGATGTCGACGGCCGCATATTCGCTGCGGCGATGGATCGCCAGCGCCCAGAAGTGCGGTGGCGTCCAGACGAAGATGATCAGGAACAGCAGCAGGGCGTGGGGATCGACCTGGCCGGTGACCGCGACCCAGCCCAGCACCGGTGGCGCCGCACCGGCGGCGCCGCCGATGACGATGTTCTGCGGCGTGGCACGCTTCAGGTACATGGTGTAGATCACCGCATAACCGATCAACGACAGGAAGGTCAGCACGGCGGTCAGCACGTTCACGAAGGCGACCAGCAGGAACAGGCCGAGCGCGCCCAGCGACAAGGCGACCTGCAGACAGTCGCGGGGATTCACGTGCCCGGTCGGCAAGGGCCGGTTACGGGTGCGGGCCATGCGTGCATCGATACGGTGATCGACCAGGTGGTTGATCGCTGCGGCAGATGCCGCCGCCAACCCGATACCCAGGGTGCCGAAGATCAGCGGCTGCAACGGCACCATGCCGGGCGTCGCCATGAACATGCCGACCACCGCCGTGAAGACGATGAGTGCAACGATCTTGAGCTTGCACAGGACGACATAGTCGCGCCAGGCCAGACCATGGCCCTGCATCGGCGCCGCCGCATTGATATGTTCCGTCATCCCATTGCCCCCCGTCCGGTCGTCATTCCACCCACCACGTCAGCGCAGCGCGATCACCCGACAGTGGAGATACGCAGCAGCCGCTCCAGATCCTTCACCATGCCGCGTGCAGTGGCATCGGCGCCGTACTCCAACATCAGATTACCCAGGGGGTCGATCAGATAGACCCTCCCCGGCACCGGGATTTCACTGCCGGTACCGGCCGATTCCGGCTGTACCACCGCCAATCCCGGGTAGTGTCGCCGCACCTCCGCGACCCAGGCCGGTGATGCAGCATCCAGGATCAGCAGTCGCTGCACGCGATCGATGTTCTTGCCCTGCGCAAGCCGCACCTGGCGCAGCACATAGAGCGTCTGATAGCAGTCGTCGGTGCATTCACCCGCAATGCGATAGGTCAGCGTCCATTTGCCGCCGAGCCACTGCGGGCCCACGGACCTGCCCTCCGGATCGCGCCAGCCGGCCAGGTGCACGGGGATGACCGGCTCGATCAGGCGCCCGTGATTGGTGGTCGCCCCGGGCACCCAGTCCGTGACGAAATTCATCACCCAGGCCAACACCACCGGCAGGGCGAATACCGCAAACACCCCGATCAGCATCAACCGCGATCTGCGAATTCGCACTGCGCTCACGGCTTCCATCTCCATCGCTCCGCCGTTCATTCCGAGTCCCGCCCCTGCTGTTCGCCCGCGCCGTCCGGGCGTTCGATGTTGACCCACAGATACAGCATCGCCAGCACCAGGGCCAGCGCGAACCACTGCACCGCATAGCCGACATGCCGCTCCGGCCCGAAGACCACCGGATGCCAGTCGCGTACGAAGCCGGCCGGATCCGCCGGATCGAGCAGCAGCAGCGCCGGCAGCAGCGGCACACCCAACTGTTCGGCCTGTACCGGCAGGCGCACCCGCTGCAGTACCTTTGGCCAACCCGGGTCGCGACCCTCGCCTTCGCCCAGCATGAATACGTGTTCGGGCGGAAAATCGATCAGCCCCGCGAGCGTCACCGGCGCAGCAGCGTCTGGCAATGGCAGCGCCGGCAGATCCTCACGCGTGGCACCCTGCGGTACCCAGCCGCGGTTGACCAGGATGGCGTGGTCGGACTGCGCCAGGCGCAGCGGTGTCAGCACGAAATACCCGACCCGGCCCTGGTGGATGCGGTTGTCGAGCAGGAACTGGTGCTCAGCGTCGAAGCGGCCCCGCACCTGCGCGCGCCGGAAGCGCCAGTCCGGCCCAAGCCGGAAATCCTCGTTCAGCCGTACCGGCGCATCCAGCGGCAGATCGCCATAGGCTGCGAGCAGTTCCCGCTTCTGTTCGGCCCGGCTCAGTTGCCAGAAGCCCAGCGTCACCAGCAGGGCCAGGAGCACCAGCGTCACGACAGTGGGCCACAGGCCGGGACGGAACACGACACCTCCCATGCGCACCACCACCTCGCCGACCTCCATCTGCTCCGCTATACTCGAACCCTGCTCTCAGCCGCGGACACCCGCATGCTGCTGAAGATATTCATCGTCCTGATACTCATCGCCATCCTCGGCAGTCTGGCCAGCGGCCTGATCTTTCTGATCAAGGACAATGGCCGGAGCACCCGCACCGTCAAGGCGCTGACCTGGCGCATCGGCCTCTCCGTATTCCTGTTTCTGATGCTGATGCTCGGCATCTACACCGGTGCCATCCAACCGCATGGTGTCGGCGGACCCTGACACGCCCGCGCCCGCATCAAAGCAGATACACGAAGATAAACAGCCCCAGCCAGACCACGTCCACGAAGTGCCAGTACCAGGCCACGGCCTCGAAGCCGAAGTGCTGCTGGGGCGTGAAGTGTCCCTTCACACAGCGCAGCATGATGACCGTCAGCATGATTGCACCGACCGTCACGTGGAAACCGTGGAAACCGGTCAGCATGAAGAATGTCGAGCCGTAGATACCGGAGTGCAGCGTCAGGTTGTGGTGCTCGCTGTAGGCCTGACCGTACTCGTAGACCTGGAAGCCGAGGAAGGTCGCGCCCAGCGCGATCGTCGCCAGCATCCACAGCACCAGCGGGCCGCGACTGCCCTTCTTCAGCGCCCAGTGTGCGATGGTAATGGTCACCCCCGAAGACAGCAGCAACAGCGTGTTCAGCGCCGGGATCTTCCAGGGATCGAGCACGCTGAAATCGCCGCCGGCCTTGGCCGGGCCGTTGGTCGGCCAGGTCGCCTCATAACCCTGCCAGAGCAGTTCATGGGTACCCGGATCGCCGCCACCCAGCCACGGTACCGAGTACGTGCGCGCATAGAACAGTGCGCCGAAGAAGGCCGCGAAGAACATCACCTCCGAGAAGATGAACCAACTCATACCCCAGCGGAATGATTTGTCGACCTGGTCGTCGTACAGGTTTGCCTCGCCTTCGCGGATGACCGTGCCGAACCAGCCGAACAGCATGAACACGAGGATCGCCACGCCCGCCAGCAGCATGGTCATGCCAAACCCGGCACCATTGAGATAGGACGCGAAACCCACCACCATGGTCGTCAGGCCCACTGAACCCACCAGCGGCCAATGACTGCTGTGGGGGACATAATAGCCACCATGCGCTTCACTCATGCCTCGGTCCTCTCGTTGGTTGTTTTTCCAGTGCCGTATTCCAATCCGTACTAAGGCGCCCCACTGTCGGCCCCACTGTCGGTACCCAGGCGCTCGAACCGGGCCTGTGCGGGCGTCGCCGCGCCCGAATCGAAGAAGGTGTAGGACAGGGTCACCACCGCGTACTTCTCGGGCAGTTCCGGATCGAGCACAAAGCGTACCGGCATCCAGCGCCCCTCCCCGCCGTCGAAGCGTTGTTCCGTGAAGCAGAAGCACTCGGTCTTCTGGAAGTGACGGGCCGCGAGCCCGGGGGTGACGCTGGGCACGGCATGGCCGAGCATGGTGCCGGCGGTGCGGTTGCGGGCGTAGAAGCGAGTGGTATAGGCCTTGCCCGGATGCACCTCCATATGGGCCACCTCCGGGCGGAAGTCCCAGGGAAGGTTCTCATTGAGGTTGGCGATGAACTCCACCGTCACGGTGCGATCGGTGTCGATCGTGTAATCCCGCGCCTGCGCGGCCGTTGCGGCGGTTTTGCCATTCAGGCCGGTGATGTCGCAGAAGACGTCATAGAATGGCACCATCGCGAAACCGAAGCCGAACATCCCCAGCGTCACCAACAGCAGCCGCCACGTGGTCCTGCGGACGCCGCCCCCGGAACTCACCGGAACCCCCCGGCGGTCGTCCAGATGAACAACCCCAGAATCGCCAGCGCGACTGCTGCCAGAATCAGGGCCAGACGCACATTGGCCCGACGCAATTTGGGATCCTGATCCATCGCCATACCCTCGCTTTCGCTTGCGGCGATCATGTCACGTTCATTTGACGTCCGGCGCCGTCGTGAAACTGTGGTAGGGCGGTGGAGACGACAACGTCCACTCCAACCCTTCCGCACCCTCCCATACCTGATCGGTCGCCTTCACCCCGCCACGGATCGTCTGAATGACGATATAGACGAACAGAAGCTGCGTGAGGCCGAAGGCGAAGCCGCCCAGCGAGGAGAGCATATTGAACTCCGCGAACTGGATGGAATAGTCCGGGATGCGACGCGGCATGCCGGCCAGCCCCAGGAAATGCTGCGGGAAGAACAGCACGTTCACGAAGATGGCCGACATCCAGAAGTGCCACTTGCCGAGCGTCTCGTTGTACCTGTGCCCCGTCCACTTCGGCAACCAGTAGTAAGCCGCCGCCATGATCGCGAACAAGGCGCCGGTGACCAGCACATAATGGAAATGTGCCACGACGAAATAGGTGTCCTGATATTGGAAGTCCGCAGGGACGAGGGCCAGCATCACCCCGGAGAACCCACCGATGGTGAACAAGACCACGAAGGCGAGCGCGAACAGCATCGGGGTTTCAAAGGTCATCGATCCCCTCCACATGGTCGACACCCAGTTGAACACCTTCACACCGGTCGGCACCGCAATCAGCATGGTGGCGTACATGAAGAACAGCTCACCGGCCAGCGGCATGCCGACCGTGAACATGTGGTGCGCCCAGACGAGAAACGACAGGAAGGCGATGGAGGCGATCGCGTATACCATCGAGCTGTAGCCGAACAGTGGCTTGCGTGCGAAGGTCGGGATGATCTGCGACACGATGCCGAAAGCCGGCAGGATCATGATGTAAACCTCGGGGTGCCCGAAAAACCAGAAGATGTGCTGATACATCACCGGGTCGCCACCCCCCCCGGCCGCGAAGAAGCTGGTCCCGAAGAACTTGTCCGTGAGCAGCATGGTCACCGCGCCCGCCAGCACCGGCATCACCGCAATCAGCAGATAGGCCGTGATCAGCCAGCTCCACACGAACATCGGCATCTTCATCAGCGTCATGCCGGGTGCACGCATATTGAGGATGGTGACGACGATATTGATCGCCCCCATGACCGACGAGATGCCCATCAAATGAATGGCAAAGATCACGAACGGGAAGGCATTTCCGGTCTGCAGCATCAGCGGCGGGTACATGGTCCAGCCACCGGCCGGCCCGCCGCCGGCCATGAACAACGTCGACAGCAGGATCGCGAAGGCGAATGGCAGGATCCAGAACGACCAGTTGTTCATACGCGGGAGCGCCATGTCCGGCGCACCGATCATCATCGGGATGAGCCAGTTGGCCAGACCCACGAACGCCGGCATGATCGCACCGAAGATCATGACCAGCCCGTGCATGGTGGTCATGGAATTGAAGAACATCGGTTCGACCACCTGCAGACCCGGCTGGAACAGTTCGGCACGGATGACCATCGCCATGCTGCCGCCGACGAAGAACATCAGGAGCGAGAACAGCAGATACAGCGTGCCGATGTCCTTGTGGTTGGTCGTGAACAGCCAGCGGGACAGGCCTCTGGCCGGCGCGTGCCCGTGTGCATCATGTACAGCTGCTGCAGTACTCATCGACTTTCTCCTCCTCGGAAACCGTTACCGGGCAGCCTTGACATCGGCCGGCTGGACGACATCGCCCGTGTCGTTGCCCCAGGCATTGCGCTCGTAGGTGATCACGGCGGCAAGATCGGCGTCATTGAGCTGGCTGCCGAAGGCCGCCATCGCGGTACCGCTCTTGCCATGCAGCACGATGTCGAGATGCCCCGGCACCGGGCCGGTGGCGATCACGCCGCCCTTGAGGGCGGGAAAGGCGCCGGGCACACCCTCACCGTTGGCCTGATGACAGGCCGCGCAATTGGCCGTAAAGACCTTCTCACCGCGCGCCATCAACTCGTCCTTGGAGAATTCACGGTCCGAATCCGCAGCCGCGACGGCAGACGCCTGCTGCTGGTCGGCCAGCCACTGGTCGTAGTCGGGCTGCTCCTTGGCGACCACCACGATGGGCATGAAACCGTGGTCCTTGCCGCACAGTTCGGCGCACTGCCCGCGGTAGGTCCCGGGCGTATCGACGTTGATCCACATCTCGTTGACGAAGCCGGGGATCGCATCTTTTTTCATGCCGAAAACAGGGACCCACCAGGAGTGGATGACATCGTTCGCCGTGATGAGCAGACGCACCTTCTTGTTCACCGGCACCACCATGGGATGGTCGACTTCGAGCAGGTAGTGGGGATTCTTTTCGGCCCGGTTGAAGATCTCGTCCTTGGGCGTCGACAGGGTGCTGAAGAAGCCCACGCCGTCATCCAGGTAGTCGTAGCGCCATTTCCACTGATACCCGGTCACCTTGATGCTGACGTCGGCGTTGCGGGTGTCCTCCATGGCGATCAGCGTCTTGGTGGCAGGAATCGCCATGCCGATCAGGATCAGAAAGGGGACGATGGTCCAGAGAACCTCGACGACGGTGCTTTCGTGGAATTTGGCGGCGACCGCACCCTTGCTCTTGCGGTGCCTGATGATGGAGTAGAACATCGCGCTGAACACCACGATGCCGATCGCAACGCACACCCACAAGACCAGCATGTGCAGATCGAAGACCTCGCGACTGATCGGCGTGACCCCTCGCGGGAGGTTCAGATCGTAGGCCGCATCCGCCAATCCGGCCGCCGACATGAGGCCGAACCCCGCCAGCACCCGGGGCACGCCCCGGGGCACTCCCAGTTTCGTTCTCGCAGACATGCCCTTCTCTCTCCTTTGTCGAATTTCAATTTTTGCTTTTGAACATTCGTCGAGTCGGGCCGCCTCGCAACCACTACAAAGCGGCGGACAATGGAATCGGCGATCGGATAATTTGGTGTCTCCGGTGTACGGGACCGCGGCGGCCGGCCGGCGCGCTGGGGCGGAGACTGTTGTGCAGGTGCGACAGACCCGGGGCGCAGGTGCCCCCCACACGGACGCGCGACACGGCACACGCGCCACCGAGGGTCCGAGTGAAAGCGAGGTAAGGCAGGGAGATCATCATGTCCGGGTGCACCAGCGCGGTGCCGTCCCGGGACCGGGAATCGTTTGGTTGGAAGACCGCGGCGTGCGCCGCCCCTCCGGTTCTGCTGCTGTCACGCCTGGCCCCTTTTGATCCGCAACCATCGTTACTTATTGTGAGAATTCGATTGCTGAAGAATGCTAGACGATACCTCTTTAAGGCGCAAGCAAATGTCAATTTGTTACGCTAAACATGTGCTGCAGCAATACCTTACAGAATATGTACACAAAACATTAGCACATAATAATATTTGTGATTGCTTGGGAGATTCGCTGAATACGGCCTATTGGCAGCTGGCGCAAGCGAAACCAGCATTTCAGCCAATCAGCCCATAGATCTAATTGATTTAACTGATTTTATCGAATCTCATCCGGAAACAATGCGGAAGCCGGTCGTGGACGACGGCAACATACGCCGGACGCACGCCGCGTGCCGACGCGGCGTCAGACCGTGTCCGGCAGAGAGAGATGGTCGGCGAAAGCCGCGGGCGGCGTCGTTGCATCCCAGGGCAGGTACCCCAGCAGCGGTGCATTCAGGCGTGCCTGCAGCGAGCGGACATTGGCATCCGCCTCCGCAAACGTCGGGTCCACCTGGTTAGCCACCCAACCGGCCAGTGGGACCCCGTGGGTGTCGATCGCCGCCGCCGTCAGCAGGGCGTGATTGAGGCAGCCCAGGCGCAGGCCCACGACCAGGATCACCGGCAACCCCAGCGCCGTGGCGAGATCGGCGACGGTCTCGCGCTCGTTGAGCGGCACCTGCCAACCGCCCACGCCCTCCACCACGACCCAGGCGGGTCGCAGCGCCGCGATGCCGTCACAGATCCTCTGTACATCGATGACCGTACCGGCCTGTGCGGCTGCCAGGTGTGGCGCCACTGGCGCCGCGAAGGCATAGGGATTGACCTGTGGGTAGGACAGCGCACGGACACTGGCCGCCTGCAGGGCAAGGGCATCGGCGTTGCGCGGCCCGGCGGCAGTCGTGTCACAGCCGCTCGCCACCGGTTTGAAACCCAGGGCCGGCCACCCCCGACGGCGCAGCGCGTGCAGCAAAGCGACGGCGACGCGCGTCTTGCCGATGCCGGTATCCGTGCCGGTGATGAAATAGCCGCGCACCCCGCCCCCTTGCGTAGATCCGACGCCGGCCTTTGCCGTCGTCAGGGTCGTGCTGGTCTGTTGCGGCCACGGAGTGCCGCGACCGGCACCCGCACGCCGTCCCCGGC
>JAIOJV010000070.1 GCA_019911805.1 Gammaproteobacteria bacterium | reverse complement strand
CCCCTACCCCTCAATATCACCACCGCCCTTCTTCATACGCTTGCCCTCGGCGGCACGCTGTTTGCGCACCTCCTTGGGATCGGCAATCAGGGGGCGGTAGATCTCTACGCGGTCGCCGTCGCGCAGTTCGGTACCGGGCTTGTTGAGTTTGCCGAAGATGCCGAGCTCGTGACTGGCCAGATCGATCTCGGGAAAGCGTTCGAGCATGCCGGAGGTGCGTACGGCCTGTTCCAGGGTGGTGCCGCGCGGTACGCGCAGCTTCAGGATGAGCTGGGTATCCGGCCGGGCATAGGCCACCTCTACCTCGATCTGCTCAGCGTTTTCCATAGACTTGCACCGCGCGCTGTTGAAAGGCATCCACCAGGGAGTTGGCGATCTGGCTGAACACCGGCCCGATCATCATGCCGAGCATCCGGCTGGCGAACTCGAACTCCAGATCCAGCGACACCTTGCAGGCCTTGTCGCCAAGTGGATCGAAGCGCCAGTAACCCTCCAGACGCTCGAAGGGTCCCTCGACCAGGCGCATCTCGATCATCTTGTTGCGCTGCTGGCGGTTGTGGGTGGTGAACGACTTGTGCAGGCTGCCCTTGGCGATATCCAGACAGGCCCGCACCTCGTCCCCCTCCGCCCAGATCACCCGCGAGGACCGGCACCAGGGCAGGAATTCCGCATACGATTCGATATCGCTCACCAGGGCGAACATCTCCGCCGGCGTATAGGGCACGAGCGCCGACTTGTGGATGGAGGTCGTCATCAGCTGTATCCCACCCGGCTAGTAGACGATCAAGCCGAGGATACCGGTGACGTTCAGGAACACCAGTATGATCGCGATCGGCACGACGTAGCGCACCACGAACCGCCAACTGCGGTAACCGAAGCCGTCGCGCAGGCCCAACTCTCCACGGCTGACCTCCGCCGTCATCATCCAGACCGAGAAGACGGCGATCAGCAGGCCGCCCAGCGGCAGCATCACATTGGATGTGACGTAGTCGGTCAGATCGAAAAAGGTCTTGTTGAAGAGCTTGTAGTCTGCCCAGATATTGAAAGAGAACAGCGAGCCGAGGCCGAACAGCCAGACAGCGATGCCGGACCCGGTGGCGGCCTTCACCCGGCTCATGCCGCGGTTCTCCACCAGCCAGGTGACCATCGGCTCGAGCAGGGAGATCGCCGATGTCCAGGCCGCGAACAGCAGCAGCACGAAGAACGCGGTACCGAACATTGCGCCACCCGGCATCTGCCCGAAGGCGATCGGCAGGGTCATGAAGATCAGCCCGGGACCGCCCTGCGGTTGCAGACCGTAGGCGAACACCAGTGGGAAGATCGCCATCCCCGCCAGCAGTGCCACCAAGGTGTCCAGCAGCGCGATGATGAAGGCCATGCGGGTGATCGACGCAGTATGGGACAGATACGACCCATAGATCATGATCGCCCCCATGCCCAGGCTCAGACTGAAGAAGGCCTGCCCCATGGCGCTCAGCACGGCGTGGCCGGTCAGCTTGGAAAAATCCGGCCGGAACAGATACGTGATTGCCTCCTGGTAGGCGCCGGTGTTCATGGCATAGCCGACCATCGCCACCAGCAGCACGAACAGGGCCGGCATGAGAAACCGCACGGCCTGCTCCAGACCGCTCTTCACGCCACGCGACACCACGACCACCGTCATGACCATGAAGATGGTATGCCAGAGCAACAGCCGTTCGGGATCACTGATAAAGGTCCGGAAGATCGCCGCGACGCCGTCGGCAGTGGCCCCCGTGAACACCCCGGAGCCGGTACGGAAGATGTACGCCAGGGTCCAGCCGGCCACGACGCTGTAGAAGGACAGGATCAGGAATCCGGCCCCCATACCCATCCAGCCCATCCCCGCCCACAGGCGTGACCGGCCGGACTCCTCGGCCAGGGTGCGCATGGTATTGATGGGGCTCTGCCGACCGCGGCGGCCGAGCATGATCTCGGCCATCATGACGGGCACGCCGATGGCCAGCACGCACAGGATGTACACCAGCACGAAGGCCCCACCGCCGCCCTCGCCGGTGATGTAGGGAAACCGCCAGATATTACCCAGACCGACCGCCGAGCCGGTGGCCGCCAGGATGAAGGCCATCCGGGACGACCATTCGCCGTGGATGGACGTGCGTCGCGTCATCAGGGTTTTGTCTCCAACCGGGGTGCGCGCCATTGTCCGGGAAAATTGCCAGCGCCTCAACCGGCTACAGGCGAATCGATGGCCGCGGCGAGGGCCGCCGGCCTATAATGCGCCGATGGCGACAAAAAAATCCAAAGCGACGACCGGCGGCACCATCGCGCTCAACAAGAAGGCCCGCTACGACTTTTCGATCGAGGAGCGCTTCGAGGCCGGCCTGGCCCTGGAGGGCTGGGAGGTCAAGAGCGCGCGCGCCGGCAAGGTGCAACTGGTCGATGCCTACGTGATCCTCAAGAAAGGCGAGGCCTGGCTGATCGGCTGCCTGATCAGTCCGCTGCTGACCGCCTCCACCCACATCCACCCCGACCCGACCCGGACCCGCAAACTGCTGCTGCATCGCCACGAACTCGCCAAGCTCATCGGCGCGGTCGAACGCAAGGGCTATGCCCTGATCCCGCTGGCCATGTACTGGAAGCACGGCAAGGTGAAGCTGGAGATCGGTCTGGCCAAGGGCAAGAAGGAACACGACAAGCGTGCCACCGACAAGGACCGCGACTGGCAGCGCGAGAAGCAGCGCATCCTGCGCCACGGTTGAGCCACCCGCGAGCGTTGATCATGGTGCTGCCCAGTAGCGAGCACCCCCTTGAAAAGACCCTGTGCCGGGACCATATAGTAGGTAAGCCGTCGTCGCCTGCGCCCCTGCAGGACTCCCTTAGGAGCCGGCCCAAGGCCGAGAAGCAAAGGTGGGCGGGGGTAGACGGCGGTGAAATGTTGCGGTGTGGTATACTGGCACCGCTTCAGAAGAAGTCATCAAATGGGGGCGACCTGGCTTCGACGTGGGTTGCGAAACCTAAGGTGCATGCCGAGGTGCAATGCCCTCGTAAAACACATTGCAAAACCATAGTTGCCAACGACGACAACTACGCACTCGCTGCTTAAAACCCAGTAGGGTGCCGTCTGACCGGGGCCGTGCTTGTGCGCCCGGGCTTTCTGAGCAATCAGGGGCATCAGGCGTCGATTCTCACAAGATCGCGGTGAGGCTCTCCCAGGGCGGATCCGTTAAAACCTAACTGGGATCGCCGTCCGTTTTCCCTGCCCGTCGGGTAGCGGCCGGTTAAATCAATAGACGTGGATACGCATGTAGAGCCGAAGGCAGAGGACTTGCGGACGCGGGTTCGATTAACACAATGGTCGCCACGGGGAGTGATCCCCGTTGGAAAAGAGGGCTCATACGGTGAACGCTACAGGACAGAGGTCCCATGCCAACGCCGTCCGGTGAAGGGGAAACCCGTAAGCCGGCTAGAGACTCATAGGCTCCTAACGAGCATAGCTCCATGGAGTACTAGGGTGGATCACTGCCAGGGGGCAAGGATCCACAACACGCCCTCCCCTGCCTTCAACGGCAGGTGAAGGAATAGTCCAGCCCTGGATGAAAATCCGGGAACAGCTGTCCCGCCGCCTCCACCAACACCGGCCCTGACTTCTGAGTCAGGGCCACCTTATTCCCGGGAGGGCCATGGATGGCCGCCTACCCAACACCCAGAAGCATTAGCGACCTTGACGCTGCCTATATCGCGGGTCTCATCGACGGCGAAGGCACCATCACCCTGTCGCGCAAGCATCGTAACGAATACCGCCAACTGGCCGTCAGCATCAGCAATACCGAGCGGGCCCTGCTCGAGTACGTATTGCAAACCGTGGGTGCCGGCAAAATTACCCGCAAGCGTATCAGCCATTCACACCACACCCCGAGTTATACCTACGCGATCTACAACCGGCAGGCCCTGCACGTTCTGGAACAACTCCAGCCCTTCCGGTAACCCATACTGCCGAGTAAGCCCAGACCCTGGTTTTCTCCCATTACCCGCAGTCAGCCTGCATCTCCCAATATGTTTTCAGCAAGCGGATGCCGCTGATAAGCGAGATGACCACACCATAGATTATTCCAAGCAGAAACCCCAGATTGGACAAAGTATCCCATCCGAAAATCATCGGCGGCAGTGCAAAGACCGCGATCGCGCCGAGACTCACCAGGACGGGCCACAGAGTAAGATACAAGATGAATGTGATCAGGAAACGGCCGAAACTCATGGTCCAGGACGAACCTGTCTCCGATTTGACGCCGATGATGATCTTGGTCTTGAGCAAGTGACCGAAAGCATAAAGGCACACCCGATCCCCGGGGCGGATATAATCGGCGACCTCGCTCATACACAAGCGGAATTTCTTCATAACGATATCGCCGAGCGTAAGGGTAACCGTCGTATACGCCCCCATCACTTCCTTCACTTCGCCACAATATCTCGTCATATCCGCTCTCCGCTTCACCAGTCAGGGCGGTACTGCCTCATGATCTCCCTCACACAGGCACCAGCGCGAAAGGAGTAAGCATCAGGTTCGTATCCTGAACTATCTTCACTTGCCCGCCCGCGCAACCGGTCGGTCGTCGATCTGACCTGCACATCAGCAGGGTATCGGTGAAGCATACTGTCAGCGGAATGACCGTTATATGCTGTATTCCCGCCGTCCTGATATTCCGACCGAAAATCTCCTGGGGAGCGTCTCCCGTCCTTTACTCAGGATCTTATATAAGCATTCCATGCAGGACCTGTTACCGGTTGCCACCTGCCATTCCCCAGGTTCCAGCTTGCTTATGAAAGGCAAGCAGTTCCGGGTGTACACATCTTTCCATCGCACTTCGACAGACGGCCAAAAATAGCCACGATACGCCGTCCTCCGACTGCTCATTCACGTTGCATTTCGCGCCATGTCATGATCAGGCGCAATGCGCTCAGCCAGGAAATTCCGACACCGAAAAGAAAGCCCAGTGTGACGCCCACGGCCACGCCGACTTGACCGAACGGGATGCCGATAATCCAGCCTGCAAACAGCGCTGGGATACCGACAATAAACGGCCATATCACAAGGTAGGTGAATGCTGTGCCCAGCATGCGACCGAAGCCCATTGTCCAGGAGGGACCGTTCCCGGCACGGACGCCGATGATGATCTTCTTTCGTAGCATGTGCCCAAAGGCATAAATACAGATTGTCTCGCCAGCGTGAATATAGGCTGCTACTTCCGGTACACACAGGCGGATTCTTCTGAAGGTAGTGTTGCCGATGGTCAGCAGTGGCAACTCAGTTGCCACGCTGACGACACCTCCGATCGGTACTGAGATGCTCTGGTAGTTGTCTCTGGCGTCGCCGTGTCCGACGGCAACGTAGCCGCCACCTGATGTATCGCTGACTTCCTTCACTTCACCGCAGTATTTGGTCATGGTCGTGCCCTCACCTGAGAAAACGTGAAAACTGACCCGTTATCGCAAGCGCAACCGTGTTCAGAAAACATGAGGCATAGGCCGGGTTGAACCGCAAGGAGTGATGCGGGTCGAAGTTGTGGCGGAGTGCGTACAGGGTTATCTCAGTTGGCCGGGGCATAGCGTTCCCCATCCCAGTGGTATACCGGGAATGGCTCGAAACCGGGCCCACCCACCTCGATGTCCGGCCAGCCGCCGTGTTTGGTATCCAGTATGACCTGCATACCAATCTCGTCGAGAAGTTTTCTCCAGCCGCTGCCGTCACGGGTCAGCAGCACAAAGGCACTGCCGGTGTTGCCATAGCAGAAGATACTGCCCTCGGTGATCCACAC
>JAIOJV010000069.1 GCA_019911805.1 Gammaproteobacteria bacterium | reverse complement strand
ACTCAGGGCAGGAGCTGCTGGCGGGCGAAGCGGTGCAGGTCGGTGCGGGGCACGAGGGTCTGGAGTGTGATGGCGTTCGCAGGGTCCGCCGCGGGCCAGCGGACGTCGAGGGTGAGATGCTTGTACGCAGGCGCGCCATGGGCCGTGATACGCCATTCGAGGCGGTAGCGGTGCAACTGGCCCGGGATCTCCTCGCGGCCGGGGACGAGGATGTCACGGTACTCAGCCTCGGTCAGCTGGTCGCGGAGCCGGGTGAGTCGGGCTGTCGCCAGTGTGAGTGCTTCGTCGCGGGCCTTGGCCGTGGCGCTGGCGCTCAGCAGGCCGGCCTGCAGCCGCAGCGCACCCGTCAGGCCGACCAGGATCACCGCGAGCGTGATCAGTGCCTCGATCAGGGCGAAGCCGCGCCTGGTGCGCATGGTATCCATGGCACGCACGCTCAGAAGTCCTTCCAGCTGCCGGCGAACACGACCACGCCCAGTGGTGGCGGTTCGATGCGCCGGGGGGCACCGGGCGCGTGGCTGATATGGAACAGGCGGCTGGTGGGGCCGAGGCCGGCAAAATCGCCACCCACCGCGAGGCTGCCATAGAGGCGGACATCGCTCCAGCCGGGGCCGCCGCCGCAGTCGGCCTCGATCAGTACCAGGCCGACGATCTGTGCGCCGCCGCCGAAGGCCGGACAGCCGAGTTCCACCGGAATGACCAGGACGACGGGGCGCCGCGCACTCCCGAGGCTCATGCGCCAGGTGCCCGCAGTCAGATCCGCGGCCGTCGCCCACCAGTAATCCCGTTGCAAGGGTGGCACGCCGGCGGCGACCTGCGCCTCCGCCAGGGTGCGGAACGCGTCCCGGTCGATCGTCATGACCCGGTCCCAGAGCGTGCCGGGTGCGAAGGCATGGCCATGCACGGTGCCGCCGTGGAGGTTGGCAGCCTCAATGCGTGTGCAGGCCGCCGCGGCCGAGGTGCTCAGCGCGGGACCGGCAGCGGTGCCGTCGGCGTCCAGCGGGTAGAGGTCGCGCGCCCGCGACAGATCCGCGCAGCCGTCGACCACCAGCGGCGGCGCCTCTTCGCCCACGGCGGTCAACACGCCCAGCGGCAACAGGAACTGGCTGACGCGCGCCTCGACCTCGGGGTCGGTCGCCGGCGCCGCGCTCACCTCAGCGCGGATGTAGCCGCGCCACTGCGGCCGCCGTTCGAGGGCGATGTTGATGGCGAAACGGTCACCGGCGTGCGTGTGCAGCGGCGGGGGATTGCGTGACGTGGTGGCCAGCTCGTGCCCGTCGGCCAGGCGCGTCCACACCGGCCGCGCCTGTGCCAGCTCGGCCTGGGCATAACCGAGGCCGGCGCTTGCCGCCGCGCGCGTCTGCGCGGCCAGCACAGTATTGCGCACCATGCGCTGCTCCAGTGCCACCGTGTGCCCCAGCCCCGCCGCCAGCGCGACGATGGCGGTGATCAGTGCCAGACCGATCAGCAGGCTCGCCGCCCCGCGTTGTCGCCGGCCGATGTGCCGGTCACCCGGGTCGCCGTGAGTGCGTCTGCGTGGTTCCCTGGCGGCACTCATGTCAAGGCAGGCTCGCGGTCACGCGGTCATTGGCGATCAGCACCTCGGTTTCCAGTCGCAGCCGGATCCCGGGATCGGCACGGCTGCGGCCGGCAAGGGCGATGGTCACGCGCCGGCGCAGCAGGGCGGGGTCGCCACTGGCGCAGGGGCCGCCGTCTGCGCGCAGGTTCAGGCAACGCTGCTGCAGGGTGAAGTGCAGCGCGGTGACCTCGGTGTCCGGCTCGGTGAGTGCCTGCCAGCTGCCGGCATCGCAGGCGAAGGTGCGGCCACCGGTACGCAGCTGCAGCCGGCCGGTACGCAGGCGTACGCCGAACTGCTCCAGATTCGCCGTCGATTCGTGCGGGCCCGGCAGCCCGCCCGGGCCGACGCCGACGCGCTGGTCGCCGTTCAGGTCGTAGGCGTAGAGCAGGCAGGAGGCGGCCGCCTCGCCGGTGAACCGGTCAATGCGGATGTCGTTGGTGGCAGATTGAAAGGGATTGCCGGTATGCGGATCGATGCCGGGCTCGCCGGCCCAGTAACCGGCGCGCTGCAACTCGTCGCCCAACAGCTGCAGTACGGCACGCATCTCCTGATTGAGTCGGCTGACGCGCAGCGTGTCGGCGGCGGCGCGCACGTTGGCGGCATAGAGCTGCAGCGCGCCCGCGATCACGAACAGCCCGAGCGCGCTGCCGATCATCAGCTCCGTCAGCGAGAAGCCGCGTTGCGCGGGCCTCAGCATGGCTGAACGCCACCCGGCGCCGGCGCATCGGCCGGCGCGCAGATGCGCACCCGGCCCAGCGTGCTCACGCGGATCTCCAGGCGCTTGCCGCGCGCCGATGCCAGTGCCACCGTGCCGGCCCGCGCCGTGCCGCGCAGCGGGTCGAAGACCGTGAGCGTCCCGCCGCTGAAGCGCGCCGCGGTGATGGCGACGTGTGGGTGCTCGCGCTGCGTCGTGCGGTGCAGCTGGCGTTGTCGCGATGCATCCAGCAGACAGGCATCCGCGGCCCACCAGTCCCGTTGCCGGCAGTCACAAGGCAGTTGCTGGCTGATGCCGTAGCACCACGCCGTGCCCGGGCGAAAGGCGACGCCGACCGGCAGCGATGCATGCCGCGCGACCGCCTCGCTGCGCGCCTGACGCAGATCGGCGGCGAGCTGCCAGGCCATGGCCCGCAGCCGCTGGCTGTCGATGAGATCGGAGAACGCCGGCACCGCCCAGGTGATCATGATGGCCAGTACGGCCATGGCGGTGACGAGTTCGATGAGCGTAAAGCCGGAAGGGCCGCGATCATCCATGATCGAGTCTCCGTGTTTGAGTCTTTGTAACAGTCCGTGTCGTCGGCGTGATTATAGCCGCTCGCCGGGCTTATACTAGGGCGAATGGCGCGTCTGCAAGCCCATGTCTTGGAAAGTTGGCCACAGAATAATACGGAAGAATTTAGTATATGTGTCCAGGGCTCGCACCTGCGGTTTGGTCTCCGGCCTTTACACACGAGCCTTTTCCGTGTCATTCCGGGTGCTTCCGTGGCCAAGAGGGATTTAAATAAGGGGCATTACGAGTAGGGCGTATTCCGCATGCACGGTGGATGAAGTGCGGTTGATATCGGATTGATCGGAACGAATGTCTCGCGACTGTCAGTCACCGCGCCGCCTGCGAAATAATCATAACGACCGGCCAGGGAGGGCCCACCATGACACGACCCAGCCGCACGCGCGGCATGACCCTCATGGAGTTGCTGATCGCGCTCGCCATCGTGGCGCTCCTCGCGACACTGGCGTATCCCAGTTATCGCGACAGCTTGATGCGTGGTCGCCGCACCGACGCCATCGGCAGCCTGCTCGCACTGCGTGTCGCCGAGGAGACCTGGCGTGCTAATCACACCGCCTATGCGGATCTGCACGAACTGGGTCACGCTGCCACATCGGCGGATGGGTATTACCACCTGCAGGTACCGGAGCACACCGCGGCCGGCTTCCTGGCGATCGCCCGGCCGCGCGCCGATGGACCGCAGCGCGGTGATGCCTGCGGGACCTATGCTATTGACCAGCACGGTCCGGTGCTGACAGGTGGTTATGCCGACGCCGTCTGCTGGCGCCGCTGAAGGAGACGCGTAGTGACGGATTGCATCATCATCGGGGCCGGCCTGATCGGTATGCTGACCGCGCGCGAGCTGCGTGCCGCAGGACTGCGTGTGCGGCTCGTCGAGCGCGGCCGCAGCGGCGGCGAGGCGTCCTGGGCTGGCGGTGGCATCCTCTCGCCGCTGTACCCCTGGCGCTACCCCGACGCGGTCAATGCCCTGGCACGCTGGGGTCAGCAACACTATCCGCAGCTGCTCACCGAGATCCACGCGGCCTCCGGCATCGATCCCGAGTGGCAGGATTCCGGCCTGCTGATCCTCGATGCCGCCGAGGACGAACGCGTCTGGCCCTGGGCGGAGCGCTTTGGCGTGCGCATCGAACGCGTCGCCGCCGGGCAGCTGCGGGACCTGGAACCGGCCCTCGGCGTCTCGGTACCGCAGGCCTGGTGGCTGCCCGGGATCGGGCAGGTACGCAACCCACGGCTGGTGAAGTCGCTGCGCGGTGCCCTGGAAGGTTGGGGTGTCGATTTTCGCGAGCACCAGGGCGTCACCGGTTTCGGCGTCATCGGCAACCGCGTCGAGGGCATCTGGACCGAGAGCGGCTTCCTGTCCGCCGCGCACATTGTCCTCGCTGGCGGCGCCTGGAGCGGCGAGCTGCTGCGCTCGGTGGGTCTGCGGCTGCCCGTCGAGCCCGTACGCGGTCAGATGCTGCTGTTCCGCGGTACACCGGGGCAGGTGCGCCACATCGTCCTCGACCAGGGCCGCTACGTGATCCCGCGTCGCGACGGCCGCGTACTGGTCGGCAGCACCCTCGAGCATGTCGGCTTCGACAAATCCACCACCGCCGCGGCGCGCGACGAACTGCAGGCGGTGGCCCTGCGCCTGGTGCCGGCCCTCGCCGACTGCGAGCTCGAGCACCACTGGGCTGGCCTGCGTCCCGGCACGCCGGCCGGCGTGCCCTGCATCGCCCGGCACCCGACCATCACCAACCTATATATAAATGCCGGCCACTACCGGAACGGCGTCGTGCTCGGCCCCGCATCCGCACGGCTGCTGGCCGATATCCTCCTCGGACGCCCGCCGGAACTCGATCCACAGTTATATTTACCCAGTAAAATCATCGGGTAAGGTCGGTCTGGACTTTGTCTAAAACTTCGCCGTATACTTGATTCATGAAAAAACGACCGCCAAGACAGCCGCTTAGCCAGCAGCAGGCGATAGAGTTGCTGGCCAGCCACGGCATTCAGCCGACGCTGCAACGCCTGGAGATCGCCCAGGTGCTGTTCGCGCGCGACTGGCACCTGTCGGCGGACGACGTGCTCAGGCGGGTCAATCAGGAGAGCGCCCGGGTCTCGAAGGCGACCGTCTATAACACGCTCGGCCTGTTCGCCAGCCGTGGTCTGCTCCGCGAGGTGATCGTGGACCCGAACCGTGTGTTCTACGACCCGAACACCGACGACCACCACCACTTCTATAACATCGATACCGGCGAGCTGTTCGATATCGACGCCGACCGTCTCCCGCCCGTGACTCTCCCGGACCTGCCCGAAGGCACCGTCTCGGCGGGCGTCGACGTCATCATCCGTATCCGCAACCAGGCCTTCGGCTGATCCCGCCGGGCCGGATCGCCGGTTGTCTGAGCCCGGAGCTTTCTTCTATACTCCCGCCCTTGCGCCGTTGTAGCTCAGTTGGTAGAGCAACTGATTCGTAATCAGTAGGTCGGGGGTTCGACTCCTCTCAACGGCACCATAAACTTAAAGAGTTAGCGAAGCTCGCCTTGTGCGGGCTTTTTCGTGTAGCCGTTATTGTAGGCGGTCCCATCTCAAGTCAAATCGCTTGAGGGCATGACAGTATCCCTGTCCTGGCAGCACACATCACTCATTTGGAGTACGCAACATGGAGATACCTACTATTCAGAGAGTTGATGTTGGAATAGCCAGCTTTTTTTAGTTCGCAACTGGCGAATTGCGGAAGTTGGGCCGCTGGAATATTTGAACTATCTCAAAGGACTGCCTTGGTCCCAAAGCAGTAGCCCACATTAAGCGGTCTCACGAAAATAGCGCATCTGAAATCGGCGAGACCTGGACTTTGCAATTAACGGATTGATAGAGCCGGAGGGTTGGCGGGCGTCGGACGGTGACGAGGTGGACTGCTGTCGGTAAACGACCACCCACGAGACCTGGGTGAAAAGGGCATTTATCCTTCCTATATTTCAGAATATCTACATGATGACTGCCGCAATTAATTGAGTAATAGGCAAAAAATAATTCCGAATTGGTGACGAATTTTTTTACAGTAGGGTGTAGGGCGCGTGTCCTGTTAACTGACTGTTTAAACCGGCATTTCTCATTATGCACTGTTTATCGGGCGGTGAATGGTTGTCGAATAGCTTATCACTTGGAAGGTGACTCCACGCGTAATGTTTTATAACTATATGATAAATATAGATAAAATATTTCTGGCACCCTTCGTGCGTGAGTGATGGAACACAAAAATAGATTTATCTGCTGCATGTTTGGTTGTTGGAGGAGAATTTAAGGATGAAAACATTCTCGCGCACTGTTGGGGCGCTTGCGCTCGTGTCTGCGGCTTTTTCGGTGCAGGCTGCCTCGATTTCTTATTACCTTGACCAGTCCAACGTTCTAACGGATGGCGTTAATTATCTCCAGGTGACAATCAGCGACGGCGCAACGATTGGTGACATCAATTTCACAGTAGATGTACTAAGCGCTAATTTTCCCGGTCCATTACTCAGCAATTTTGGGATGCAGACATTTTCGTTCAATTACGACAACAGTCTCTCGATATCAACGGCTAATATTCAGGACGTAGATCCAGCTACTTGGAACATTACCGAGGATGCGAATGCTGGTGGTGGATTTGGTAAATTCGAATTCGAGTTAAGCGGTACTGGGGCAACCAGGACGACGTTGCTTACGTTCACGATAAGCGGTGTCACTGGCGATACCCTTTCTTCTTACGCAATCGGCTCTACCCTCAATCCATCTTCTGGGGAGTTTTTTGCTGCCCACGTTGCTGATTTCGCGATGACGAATGGTGCTACCAGTGCGCAATTCGCCGGTTCAACCCCTGTACCTGTACCTGCGGCACTTTGGCTGTTTGGCTCTGGCCTGCTAGGTCTAGTTGGAATATCCAGGCGCAAGAAAACTGCTTAATACACACAAAGGAATTAACAGAGACGGCGGCTTTGGTCGCCGTTTTTGTTTGTGCTAAAAATCTTCTTTTGGCCAATTGTGCTGTTGTTGAGGCATTGAATTTCTTCAGTCTCTAAGGCCGTAACCGGTCGAAAATGGTCTGTGAGTTGTTTTAGAAAGAAGTAGGGACAGATGTTTGCTTTTCTGGCGCCGTACAGTTATTGACAGAGCTCCAAGGAGGAGAAACCCCGCGCCCCTATGCGTTGAAGTTCCGTTAACGGGATAGTCCGAGCGTGTTAACGATAACGCCGTTAACGCGACCCTGGGCCTGTTGGATACGCCAGGTATGTATGCGCGTTGGCACGGTCACCACACCCGCCTCGGCCCCAAACACCTGATAGCCCCGCGGATCGTCATAGCGGTTAAGCCCGTCGCCCCACTTCTTGGCCAGCCCAATGAGGCGCGGTTGCCCCACGCCCCGTATGCCGCCCATCAGGCACACATAGCTCGCCCAGTCGTCAGTATCCGCCATCGCGAAGGCCTTGCCAAGAATGCCGGCAGGAGCGGCCTCGAGGCGCCACAACTTATGCCAGACGCCTACGGGCGGCCCGCCGATCTGCTGAAACTGCCGAATACCCCAGGTTGAGACCCAGGCCTCTAGCGGGTAGCGGAGTCTTTGGAGTCGCGGCCGTGCAGGTCAGCATCCAGGCCGAAACCGTCGATGTTCTTGGAGATGTACTTCGCGATGTAACCGGCCGCGGTGCCGCGGCTCCAGGCGATGGCCACAGCCGTGAGGCGGTGTTCGGCTATGCCTGCATCGCCTTGTGTGACCGCGTCAGGCAACCCATACTCACTGCAATGAACGCAGGGAGCACGCCGGCTCCCGGCGGATGGATGACCCAGGAGAATTACCATGATGCCGACGTCACCCCCGGATTGAGTAGCACCGCGATTTAGAGTCCAATCCTAACCGGAAGGAGGTTGGACATGAAGAAGCGGTTTACAGAAGAACAGATCATCGGGTTCTTGCGGGAGGCGGATGCGGGAGTGAAGGTCAAGGA
>JAIOJV010000068.1 GCA_019911805.1 Gammaproteobacteria bacterium | reverse complement strand
GGGGTCTCCTCGTTTTCAGTGCAATAAGTGACGGTACGCAAAGCTAGCACTGGCGCGGGGGTGGTCTGGGTAGACCGTTGATTTCATTGACTTTCCTGTTCGCTTTGTAAACGGGTATGGTGGCCTCCCACTTTTGAGGTTCACGATGCAGGGTTGGCACACAACGTTTTTGGGGATGCGTGGGCTCCCCCGCGATATCAGCGACTTCGAGATGAAGGCATTTTTCACCTTCGATGGTGCCGAGCGCGACGCAATCAATGCACGCCGAGGTGATTCCCACAAGCTTGGTCTGGCGCTCCATATTGGTTTCCTGCGCATGAGTGGGCGTTTGCTCGGTGCCTTTCGGGTAATTCCAGTAGCCTTGTGGCGCCACCTTGGCAACGAGCTTGGCATTGCAGCACCAGAAGTCGCCTCGCTGAGAGCCATGTATGAACGCGGGCGCACGCTATTCGATCACCAACAAGTAGCCTGCACGGTCCTTGGATTCCAGTGGATGAGCGAGCACCAGCGCCGCTCACTGGTACGTGAACTGCGCGACGAAGTGGCGCGCTGCGCCGACCGCGATCAGCTACTCGTGCGGGCGCGTCAATGGCTGTACAAGAACAAGCTGGTGATCGTGCACGAGCGGGCAATTCGGACACTGATTGCGGCGGCACTTGCCCAGCTTGAAGTTGAAACAGGCACCGCCATCGCCGCCAGCGTTGATCCAGCAACACTTGATCGCTGGCGAGCCTCAGTTTCAGAGCTGCGCCCAGATGGACAAACCCAGCAGAGTTGGCTATGGGCTGCACCGGCGAAACACTCAACCCGCCAAATCAGCGAGGTACTGGAGCGCATCGACCTGCTTTACACGCTGGACGTTCATAAGCACCTGGCAGACATCCCCGATCTCATCTTGCGCCGCTACGCGCGCCGACTTGTCTCCAGGCCGCCCTCAGCCGGAGCCAAGATCAAAGAGCCAGCGCGCACCGTGGAGGTCGCATGCTTTCTTCGGTATTGCCTGTTCACCACCACAGACCAGTTGATCCTTATGGTGCAGCGCCGGATCGCCGATCTGTGGCGTCAGGCTGCCGCCGATGTCCCCGCTACCGTCAATTGGGCCGCAATGTACAAAACGCTGCTCGGCGAACTTGTTGCCTTGAGCGCGCAAGGTGCGGTGCCAGATGCTGAGTTGCGTGCCCGTCTTGAAGCCTTGATCACCGAAACCCAGAAACGCAAACCACCGAGCAGGGCCTCCCTGGTCCGCGAGGGATTGATTGATGGAATTCGCCCCGTGCGGTCGTTGCTCGTCGCCATTGCAAAGCTGCCCTGGCAGGCCACCGGCGAGCATCCTGCCATCGAGTACCTTGCCAAGCTGCAAGCTTTATATCTCAAAGGATCCAGAAAGCTGCCAGTTGAAGTGGTGGCACCAAGTCTGGGAATGATCTGGCAGGTTTCGATCTCCAGCCCAGACCGGGAACGGGCGTTTCAGGCGTTGGAGGTGGCCACCCTGTTTGCCCTGCGCCGCGCGGTGCGCAATGGCTCGGTCTGGATTGAGCACAGCCTGAGCTTTCGGGGTCGTGCGCGCTTGTTCTTCACGGACGAGCGTTGGCAGGCAGAGTCCAAGAAACACTATGCCCGTCTATCGTTACCCAGCAAGGCTGCCACTTTCTTGAAGCCTTTGCTGGCCAGAGTAACTGCCGGTGTCGATGCGGTGGCCGCTGCAGCCCGCAGTGGCGTACTGCGCGTGGATGATGAACTCCATTTGTCGCCATTGCCCGCAGAGGACGAAGACCCAGAAGTGACCAAGCTGCGCGCGGCTTTGGATCACCGCATCGGTGAGGTTCAATTGCCGGAAGTGATTCTGGCCGTTGACGCCCAGGTGCGCTTTAGCTGGATCATGCTCGGACGTGAGCCGCGCTCTACCGACGAGCTGCTGATGGTCTATGCCGGCATCATGGCCCACGGCACCAGTCTGACTGCGGTCGAATGCGCGCGCATGATTCCGCAATTGTCTGCCACCAGCATTCGCCAGGCCATGCGCTGGGCGCGGGACGAACGGCGTCTGAGCCAGGCCTGCCAGGCTGTGCTGGAATTCATGCAGCGACACCCGATTGCCGCCACCTGGGGGCGGTCCGATTTGGCATCTTCTGACATGATGAGCATGGAGACCACCAAACGGGTGTGGCAAGCCCGGCTTGATCCTCGGCGCAACACACCTTCCATTGGAATCTACTCCCATGTAAAAGACCGGTGGGGCATCTTCCATGCGCAGCCCTTTGTGCTCAATGAGCGCCAGGCGGGCGTGGCCATTGAAGGTGTCATCCGCCAAGAAAAGCTGGAGACCAGCCAGCTTGCTGTGGATACCCATGGCTACACCGACTTTGCCATGTCACATGCCCGTTTGCTTGGTTTTGATCTTTGCCCGCGGTTGAAGGAACTCAAACAGCGCCACCTCTTTGTGCCACGCGGCACCAAAGTGCCCGCAGAAATCGCTGCGGTGTGCGAAGCCAATGTCGACGTCGCTTTGATCGAAAAGCATTGGGATAGTCTGGTGCACCTGGCAGCCTCGGTCATGAGC
>JAIOJV010000067.1 GCA_019911805.1 Gammaproteobacteria bacterium | reverse complement strand
CTGCTGCATGTTGTGGGTCACGATTACGATGGTGTAGTGCGACTTCAGCTCGTAGATCAGCTCCTCGATCTTGAGCGTCGAGATCGGATCCAGCGCCGAGGCCGGCTCGTCCAGCAGCAGCACCTCGGGTTCGATGGCGATGGCGCGCGCGATCACCAGGCGCTGCTGCTGGCCACCGGACAGGCCGAGGGCATTGTCGTGCAGGCGGTCCTTGACCTCGTCCCACAGGGCCGCCCCGCGCAGCGCGTTCTCCACCACCTCGTCGAGCACCCGGCGGCTGCGCACACCCTGCAGGCGCAGACCGTAGGCGACGTTCTCGTAGATGCTCTTGGGAAATGGGTTGGGCTTCTGGAATACCATGCCGACGCGGCGGCGCAGGTCGGCGACGTTCACCGACTTGGCGTAGATGTCCTGGCCGTCGAGCAGTATCCGGCCCCCGATGCGCACGCCGTCGACCAGGTCGTTCATGCGGTTGAAGCAGCGCAGCAGGGTCGACTTGCCGCAGCCGCTGGGCCCGATGAAGGCGGTGACCCGCTTGCGCGGCACGCTCATGCCGATGCCCTTGAGCGCCTGCTTGGTGCCATAGTACAGATCCAGGTTCTCGACCTGGATACAGATGTCCTCCTCCTCGATGTGCCGGTCCACGCCGGCCTGTCCGAGGGCTTCCATGCCGATGGCATGGGCAGACATGGTTCGATCGCTCATGGTCGCGTCTCTCGCGTCCGGCTGCGGGCCGGCGTCGTCATTGATCCAGCGCACGGTACTTCTCGCGCAGGCGGTTGCGAAGGGTGATGGCGGCGATGTTCAGCACCATGATGACCAGCACCAGCAACAGCGCAGTGGCATACACCAGCGGCCGTGCCGCCTCGACGTTGGGGCTCTGGAAGCCGACATCGTAGATGTGAAAGCCCAGATGCATGAACTTGCGCTCCAGGTGCAGGTAGGGAAAGTTGCCGTCCAGGGGCAGGGTCGGCGCCAGTTTGACCACACCGACCAGCATCAGCGGTGCGACCTCGCCGGCGGCACGCGCAATCGCCAGGATGAGGCCGGTCATCATGGCCGGCGTCGCCATCGGCAGCACCGTGCGCCACAGGGTCTCGGCCTTGGTCGCGCCGAGCGCGAGACTGCCTTCGCGGATGGAGCGCGGTACCCGCGACAGCCCCTCCTCGGTGGCGACGATGACCACCGGGACAGGGAGCATGGCCAGCGTCAGCGACCACCACAGCAGGCCCGGCGTGCCGAACGTCGGTGCGGGCAGCGCCTGCGCAAAAAACACGCGGTCTATGTTGCTGCCCAGGAAATAGACGAAGAAACCCAGACCGAACACGCCGTAGACGACCGACGGCACCCCGGCGAGGTTATTCACGGCGATGCGGATGATCCGGGTCACGG
>JAIOJV010000066.1 GCA_019911805.1 Gammaproteobacteria bacterium | reverse complement strand
ACGTGAATACAACGAGGAACGACCGAAGAAGACCTTAGGTGGGCTGACACCTACCGCCTACGCGAAGCAGTTAGCAGCGAAATCGACTACAGTGGCAACCGGACTCTAAATGTAAGTGCTACTCAAGATGGGGTGACGTCGATGCAATTGAATCTGCCGGTGGAGGAGTTCACCACCCCCAATCCCGTCACGGCCAATGAAGATATGCCGATCGACGAGCTGCAGCGGTTGATGGCGGAGCAGGGTATTCGCCACCTGCCGATCGTCCGCGGTGGCGCGGTGGTGGGGCTGATCAGCGACCGGGATGTGCGCGTCGCCCTGGGGCTGAGTGCCGAGCACAAGACTCAGGTGCGGGCCGCCGACATCATGGCGACCGATCCGCTGACCGTGAACGCCGCGGCGCACCTGGACGAGGTGGCGTACACCATGTCCGAAAACAAGATCGGCAGTGTGATCGTCAACGACGACAGGGGCGGGCTTCTGGGGATTTTCACCGTGACCGATGCCTTGAATGCGCTGATTGAAATCGTCCGTTCCGGCCAGGGCGACAAAGCGTGACGGCTGGTCGTGGGACGGTGGTCAGGGGGGCAGTGCAGACAGCGGCCTGATGCCGCTGGCGACACGCAGGCTGGAGGGGTCGTGCGCCTCAGCCAGACGCACTTGGCGCGTCAGGGGCCGGGGCGTACCGCATTCCCGGGTTACAACAACTCCCGGCGCAGTTCCGCCGCACTCTTCGGTGACAGCAGGCCCGGCGGGATATCGAATACAGTTTTGGCACCGACGTCGCCTTGCTGGTTGAGCCGGAAGGCGGCGCGCGCGTAGGCGACCAGCACGCTGGCGGTGAATTCGGGGTTGCTGTCGAGCTGCAGGGAAAACTCCATCATCTGGCGCGTACCTTTACCGGTGGTGCCGCCGCGGATGACGCAACCACCATGCGGCATCGCGGCGTGGTCCCGCTGCAATTCCTCGGCGCTGATGAAGTTCACCGTGGTGTCGTAATCGGCGAAATAATCGGGCATGGTGACGATCGCGCGTTCGACCGTGGCGGCGTCCGCCCCCGCTTCGAGCACAACATGGCAGCTGCGGGTGTGCTTTTCGCGGGTCGTCAGCGCCGGGCGCGAACCGCTGCGGACGCGTTCCATGGCCTCGGGCGAAGGGATGGTGTATTGCACTGCACCCTGGACGCCCGGTACCCGGCGCAGTGCGTCGGAGTGGCCCTGGCTGAGCCCCGGGCCCCAGAAGCTGTAGTTTGCCCCGTCCGGCAGTACCGCCTCACCGTACAGGCGGTTGATCGAGAACAGGCCCGGATCCCAGCCGACCGAAATCAGCGCGATATGACCGCCCTGCTGCGCCGCACGGTCCATGGCGGCGAAATAATCAGGAATCCTGGCGTGCGTATCGAAGCTGTCCACTGTGTTGAACAGGGCGGACAGTTCGGGGCCCTGTTCGGGCAGGTCGTTCTTCGATCCGCCGCACAGGATGAGTACATCGATGGTCTCGGTGAACGTCGCGACGGAATTGATTCTATACACCGGTGTGCCGTCGCTGAGCAGCCTCAGTTCGGCAGGGTTCCTGCGCGTGAATACGCCGACGAGTTCCATGTCGGTATGTTGCGCAAGGGCCGCTTCGACGCCCCTGCCGAGATTGCCGTAGCCGGCGATGCCGATTCTGATCTTATCGCTCATGTGGAAATCTGTCGGGTAGTGAAATGGGTTGCCGTGGCGCGAACGCCGGGGCCGTCTCCCGGACGGGGCCGCCGGCTACTACAAAGTCTGGCATTATCTTTCATTATGCGGGCGGTGTCGCGGTTTTTCGTAACCCCGATGGCCGTTACTGCCAGCCATAACGGCGTGTATAGAAGCCCTTCATCGCCTGCGTCAGGCCCATATAGGCCAGCAGGATCAGCGGCAGGAACACGAAATACAGGGACGGCAGGGCCTGCAGCTTGAAGTAGTCTGCCAGGGGTCCCATCGGCAGGAAGAGGCCGACTGCCATGATGACGCCGGTCATTATGGTCAACGATACCGAGGCGCGACTCTGCAGGAACGGGATCTTGGGCGTGCGGATCATGTGCACGATCAGCGTTTGTGTCAGCAGGCCGACCACGAACCAGCCCGACTGGAACAGCGTCTGTTCTGCCATCGTATTGGCACTGAACACAAACCACATCATGAGAAATGTCGTGATGTCGAATACCGAGCTGATGGGTCCGAAGAACAGCATGAAGCGGCCCACATCGCCCGGCCGCCAACGCTGCGGTGTTTTCAACAGTTCGTCGTCCACGCGATCGAAGGGGATGGCGATCTGCGAGATGTCGTAAAGCAGATTCTGGGTCAACAGCTGCAACGGTAACATGGGCAGGAATGGGAGGAAGGCGGAGGCCACCAGCACCGAGAAGACGTTACCGAAGTTCGAGCTGGCGGTCATCTTGATGTACTTGAGGATGTTGGCGAACGTTCGCCGGCCCTCCAGCACGCCTTCCTCGAGGATCATCAGGCTCTTTTCCAGCAGAATGATATCGGCGGCCTCCTTGGCGATATCCACCGCCGTATCCACGGAGATGCCGATGTCGGCCGCGCGCAAGGCCGGTGCGTCATTGATGCCATCGCCGAGGAAGCCGACCACGTGGCCGTTGCCCTTCAGGAGCCGTACGATGCGCTCCTTGTGGTCGGGTGTGAGTCTGGCGAACACATTGTGTGCTTCCACTGCCTGGGCCAGTTCGGTATCGCTCATGCCCTCGACGTCATTGCCCAGCAGGATGCCGTGCTGCTCCAACCCCACTTCACGACAGATCTTGGCCGTCACCAGTTCGTTGTCGCCGGTCAGTACCTTCACTGCCACACCATGCCCGGCCAGGGCCTGTAGTGCGGGGGCAGTCGATTCCTTGGGTGGATCGAGGAACGCGACGTAGCCGATCAGCGTCAGGTCACGCTCGTCGGCCTGGCTGTAGTCCTCCTTCCGGGGTGGTAACTCCTTGGCGGCGACCGCAACGACCCGCAGGCCTTCTTCATTCAGGTCGGCGGTGACGGTACGGATGCGTTCCAGCAATTCTGCACTCAGCGGCTCGATCGACTCGCCGTGGTAGACCCGGGTGCAGACTGCCAGAATCTCCTCGACCGCACCTTTGCAGATCAGTTCGTGGTGGCTCTCGCGCTCGCTCACCACCACCGACATGCGGCGGCGGTTGAAATCGAAGGGGATTTCGTCGACCTTGCGGTAGTTGCGCGCGGGGTTGAGTTTCTGGTGCACATCCACATGTTCCAGCACGGCCACATCCAGGAGGTTCTTCAGGCCGGTCTGGTAATAGCTGTTGAGGTAGGCCATCTCCAGGACCGCGTCCGACTCCTGGCCCCAGATATCCGTATGACGCGACAGGAAGATCTTGTCCTGCGTCAGCGTACCGGTCTTGTCGGTGCACAACACATCCATCGCACCGAAATTCTGGATGGCATCGAGTCGCTTGACGATGACCTTCTGGCGCGAGAGGACCACCGCACCCTTGGCCAGGGTCGAGGTCACGATCATCGGCAACATCTCGGGCGTCAGGCCGACCGCGACGGACAGTGCGAATAATAACGCCTCCATCCAGTCGCCCTTGGTGAAGCCGTTGATGAAGAGTACCAACGGCACCATCACCAGCATGAAGCGGATCAACAGCCAGCTCACGTTGTTGATACCGTACTGGAATGCAGTCGGGGCACGGTCCGTGGTGGTGACCCGGGTGGCCAGCGAGCCGAAATAGGTCTGATTGCCCGTAGTGACGACTACTGCCGTGGCCGACCCGGATACCACGTTGGTACCCATGAACAGGAGGTTGTCGAGTTCGAGCGCACTGATGGCCCGGATATCGCGCAGTGTGGTGAACTTCTCCACCGGCATCGACTCACCCGTCATCGCGGCTTGCGCGACGAACAGGTCCTTGGCGGTGAGCAGGCGACAGTCAGCGGGAATCATGTCGCCCGCCGACAGGATGATGATGTCGCCCGGCACCAGCAATTCGATGGGCACTTCAACGCGTGAGACAGCCAGGGGTGGTGGCGGGGCGGCGGGATCCTGTGGCGGCGTATCTTCGGTTACGTCTTCGGGAACGTCACGCCGCACGACGGTTGCGGTGTTGCTGACCATGGCCTTGAGCGCATCAGCCGCCCGGTTCGACCTGGCCTCTTGCCAGAAGTGCAGCAAGGTCGAAAGCACCACCATCAGGGAGATCACGGTGGTGGCCTGCAGGTCATCCGTCACGTAGGAAATGACGGCCAGCACCGTCAATAGCAGGTTGAACGGGTTCCGGTAGCATTGCCATAGGTGCAACCACCACGGCAATGGTTTTTCGTGCTCGATCTCGTTCAGCCCGACCCGCTCGCGAATCGCGTCGGCCTGGCGTTCGCTCAACCCGTCAGGATGAGTACCCAGCGTCTCGAGCAGGGTGTCCGTATCGTGCCTGGCGGTGGCGATCAGCGTTTGGGCCAGTCTGGCGGGGACTTCGCGACTGACGCCGGTCTGAGTCAGCGTGTCCAGCATGGCCCGCCGCTGAAAGTGCCGCAGGATATGGCGGGTACGCAGGAAGCCTGCGAAAAACTTTCTCAACGGGCTGGAATCCACTATTTTCTCCGCCGCTTCCGCCGTATCACTCCAGCATCTCCAGTGTCTCCATGCCCGGACAGCATGCAAGCCGCTGTAAAGCGGCAGCCGTCTGGCATGGTTGGCTGGGGAAGTCCTGATCGATGCGTATCGCCGGGCCCGATCCGCTGACCATCTTTATGATCATACTGGATTTCGAAATGCACCGGGAAGGCGGTCCGGGGCCGATCGGAGGGTTCCATGCGGTGTCGATGACGCTAGAATAGGCGCGTGTCCAGCGCCTGCGTCAGGTGGTCGGGAGTACGCCCCCCACCAACGGCACCCGCCAGCAGCGGGGTTCGCTCCGCGCGGGGGTGCACGTAAGCCCACGTTCGGGAGGAGTCCCGCGCGCAGCCGCTGGCCACGCTGTCGTGAACTCACTACCAGAAAGGATCACTATGTCAGCCGCCGACCCCGACTGCCGGTTCTGCAACCGCTCGAGCGCCATTCTCCAAAACGAACACGCCTTCGTCCAATTCGACAGTTATCCAGTGAATCCAGGCCATTGCCTGATCATCCCCTTCCGGCATTTTGCCAGTTTCTTCGATGCGACGGCGGAGGAGTGCGCGGCCATCTTTTCTCTCATCGACGCGACCCGGGCGCTGGTGGATTCGCAGTTTCAGCCGGGTGGCTACAACATCGGGGTGAATGTGGGGCCGATCGCCGGGCAGAGCATCATGCATCTGCACGTGCACCTGATCCCGCGCTATGCGGGTGATGTGGAGAATCCGCAGGGCGGCGTGCGCGGTGTGATTCCCAGCCGGCAGAAGTATACGCGGACCGGCGGCTGAGTTGCGCCGCTGATCACCGTGATCCACCTCAGTTCTTGCGGTGTGGGCGTGCCCAGACGGAATGGCCCAGGGCGATCGCGCGGGTGTTCAGCGCGTCGGTGAACTCCTGGGCGTAGCGGCGCACCTGCTGCAACGAGCCGCAGCGGTTGCCGACGATCTCGGCATTCTTGCGCGTGACGACGTAGCGGTACCAGCTGCCGCCGTTCACGCCGGCGGGCGGCTCGGCCTTTTCGACACGGATGAGTTTGTATTCGGGGGGGGTGTGGGTCACGGGTTCGATGGAAGGCATGGGCTCGGTTCCTTTCGATGGCGGGTGAAGACCGCGCTCCTGCAGCTGCAAGGCGTCGTATCGCGGCTCCGATCCGGCAGTGAGGGAGGGCACGCTCTCCTGCCGGGCGCCGCACAGGGAAGGCATGGGGTCCTGTGCGTGAGCCGGGTGGACCGTTGAATGGCCAGGGTGCCAGGGTGAGTTGCTGCGGCTGTACCGGCTGTCAACGCCTTTGATCCTACTGCAAGCGGTCGGGGGTAACAACGCGATGCCCCGGCCCGGCCCGCCAGGCGGGGGTGAAATAACCCCAAAAACCGCGTCTGCCAGGGAAATATGTGGACCAGGCCGCCCACTTCATGGGGGCGCTGTTGTCATCCGGACGGTGGCGACCGATGCCTCGGGAACATCCCTTTCCGTGTCTTCTCCATCTACTTCCGTGCGCTCCCGTGGCTGAAATGATCTTCCAGAATTACAGCGCAAATTAGTTTTGTGCAATAATACCCCATCAATTCGCTCCGATCGGGCGCGCCACAAACGCCTGAAATAAGTTTAATATGTTGATAACAAACAAGTTATTTTTCCGTCAGGCACAAGCCAAGGGACGCGCGCGTGGTTGTTCGACGTGACGGCCTCGGTCTGGCCGCCCTGCTGCTGACCTTCGGTCTTGCCCACGCCGGCGAGTCCTCTCTCCCTGCAAACCCGTTTCTGCACGCGGACACCGAGGTGGCCACGGCCGGCTACTACGGCCTGTCCTGGGGGCTGCCCGTAGATCTGACTGGAGAGTCGGCCGGTGCAGCGTCCGACGCCCCGCGCTTCGAACTCCAGGAGGCCGCCGGCCCGGCATTCGACACGCCGCGCACCTTGTATGCTGGTCCGGACCTGGCCACGGCGCTGAGTGGTCGGCCCGATGGTATCTATTACTATCGCGTACGGGCCGACGGTGGTCCATGGAGCCCGCCGGTCGCCGTTACGGTGGCGCATCACACCCTGACGCGCGCCTGGCTGTTCTTCGCCCTGGGCGCGACGGTGTTCGCCGCCACCGCTGTGCTGATTCTGCGCGGCGGTCAGGGGCGGCCAAAAGGGTACCAGGGGGAGTCCCGGGGGGAGCACCGGGGAGGGCGTCGGTCATGAGTCCCATGCTGCGGGTGAACTTCCCGCGTCTGCAGGCGGATGTGGAGGCCCTGGCCGCCATCGGCCGGCGCGCAGACCATGGCCTGTACCGCATGGCCTTCACCGACGGCGACCTGCAGGCGCGCGCCTGGCTGATCGAGCGCATCCACGCGGCCGGGTTGGAACTCTACGTCGACGGCGCCGCCAACATCCATGCGCGCCTGGACTGGGACGGCGTGCGCCCCAGCGTCATGACCGGTTCACACCTCGACACGGTGCCGGGCGCGGGCCATCTCGATGGCGCACTGGGCGTACTGGTCGGGCTGGAGTGCCTGCGCACGCTCAAGGAGGCGGGCGTGGCACTGAGTCATCCGCTCGAGGCCGTCGCGTTCACCGACGAGGAGGGGCGCTTCGGCGGCATGTTCGGTTCACAGGCGTTGTGCGGCCGGCTCACGCCCGAGCACATCCACACCGCGCGCGACCTCGACGGTATCGGCATTGTCGAGGCCATGGCCGCACGCGGCCTGAACGCCATGGACGCCCTGCGCGCCCAGCGCCGCCCCGAATCCCTGCACGCCTTCCTGGAACTGCACATCGAACAGGGCCCGGTACTCGATCGCGCCGGGGTGAAGATCGGTGTGGTCGAGGGCATCGTCGGGCTGTTCAAGTGGAACGTGCGCCTGCTCGGTGCCGCCAACCATGCCGGCACCACGCCCATGGATCTGCGCCGTGACGCCTTTCAGGGGCTGGCGGAGTTCGCCGGTGAGATCCCGCGCATTCTCGAGGAGGACGGCGGCACCCGCAGCGTCGCCACCATCGGCCGGGTGGAACTCATCCCTGGTGCGGCCAACGTGGTGCCGGGGCGCGCCGAGTTCTCGCTGGAGGCGCGCGACACCGATCCGGCCGTGCTGGAGCGCCTGGGATTGGCGTTCCGCCGCGCGCTGTCGGCCATCGCGCGGCGGCGCGATCTGATGTTCGAGTTCGACGTGCTGAGCGCACTCGAGCCGGTCAAATGCGATCCGCTGGTGATGCACGCCATTACCACGGCGGCACGCGCGCTCGATGCCAGCCAACTGAACCTGCCCAGCGGCGCGGCGCACGACACCCAGATGCTCGCCGGGCTCACGCGTGCCGGCATGATCTTCGTGCCCAGCCGCGAAGGACGCAGCCACTCGCCGGCGGAATGGACCGCCTGGGAGGACATCGAGACCGGTGCCAATGTCGCGCTCAACACACTCTACGCACTGGCCCGCTGACAAGGGGAACGCCATGAGCCACGATGACACCCTCGACCCGCTCGATCCGGGGCAGGACTATATCGACGTCGATCCGCTCCGGGACACCTATCTCGAGTCCATCGTCGAACCACCCGAGGTCATCTCCTCGCTGGAGGAGCATCACACCGCGCTGCTGTGCATCGACCTGCAGTATCTGGATGCGGCGCGCGGGATCGGTGTGTTCGCCGACGCGGAGAAATCCGGCGTGCCGCCGGAGGCCACCGAGTACTATTTCGAACAGTTGGAGACGACGGTGCTGCCCAACGTGCGGCGCCTGCAGGATGCCTTCCGCGCCAAGGGCCTCGAGGTCATCCACGTCCGTATCCGGTCGCTGACGCAGGACGGCCGTGACCGGGGCCCCGGTCACAAGCGCCTGGGGCTGCACGCCGCGCCCGGCAGCCGCGAGGCGGAATTCATGCCGGCGGTCGCACCGCAGGGTGACGAGATCGTCATCAACAAGACCGCGAGCGGCGTGTTCAACGCCACCAACCTGGAATACGTGCTGCGCAACCTGGGGATCACCGGGCTGTTCGTGGTCGGTGTCTACACCAACGAATGCGTGTCCACGGCGATCCGCGATGCCTGCGACCTCGGTTTCTACGTGACCTTGATCGAGGATGCCTGCACCACCGTGACGCCCGAGCTGCAGCAGGCGACGCTTACCACCCTGAAGGACCGCTATGCGCGGGTGCTCACCACGGGCGAGGCGATCCGCGAGGTCACGCGGGTAGTGGCCGTGTGAACGACGTCCGCAGCGCCATCCTGGATCCGGCCATCGGCTGGGGCATCCTGGCGGCATTCAGCCTGCTGTGGGTCATGCTCGGCTGGTATCTCGGTCGGCGTGCGCGCGAGCTCGAGGACTACATGCTCGCCGGTCGTCGCGTCGGTCTGGCGCTGGGCACGGCGACGGCCATGGCCACCTGGGTGACCAGCAACACCACCATGGCCGCGCCGCAGCTCGCCTATCAGATGGGTATCTGGGGCATGCTGGGCTACTCGCTGGGCTCGGTCGGTCTGTTGCTGTTCGCACCGCTCGCCCGGCGCATCCGTGAGCTCATGCCGAATGGCTTCACCAGCGGCGACTTCGTCCGCCTGCGCTACGGCCGCACCGCCTGGCGCACCTTTCTGGCGATCTCGCTGTTCTACGGGATGGGCTGGCTGATCAGCCTGGGGATGGCCGGCGGCATCCTGATCCATGCGCTGACCGGCATCGACTACCGTGTCGGCATGACGGTGATCCTGGCGGTGTGCGTGCTCTACACGTTACTCGGCGGCCTGCGCGCGGTCATCGGCACGGACTTCATTCAAACCCTGCTGATCCTGGTCGGCATCGTGGTGCTGGCCTGGCTGACGATCGAGCGGGTCGGCTTCGATGCCATGCACGCAAGCGTGCTGGCGGAGCGGCCGGAGCTGCTGAATCTGCTGATGCCGGCGGCCATCATGTTCCTGTTCAACAATCTGTTGTTCGGGATCGGCGAGATCTTCCATTCCAACGTCTGGTGGAGTCGCGCCTTCGCCTTCGATGAGGGGGTGGGCTTCAAGGCGTATCTGACGGCCGGCATCTTCTGGATGCCGATCCCGGTGGTGGCGGGCTTCATCGCGCTGGCGGCGCCGGCGCTGGCGCTGAACGTGCCCGCACCCGACATGGTCGGGCCGATGGTGGCCGCGGAGCTGCTCGGCGTCGGCGGTGCGGTACTGGTGTTCATCGTGGTGTTCTCGGCGTTGGCCTCGAGCCTCGACTCGCTGCTGGCGGCAACCGGGGATCTGGTGCTACGGGACATCTACCGCGGCCATCTGCGCCCGCAGGCGAGCCACGCGGAACTGCGCCGTGCGGCGCGCTGGGTGATCCTCGGTCTGGGTGTGACGGCCTGGCTGCTGTGCCTGCCGCGCCTGACCAGCCTGGCGGCGCTGCTGCATTTCACCGGTGCATTCGTCGCCAGCACCATCTGGCCGATCGCCGCCGGGCTGTACTGGCGACACACCAATCCCGGCGGCGCCACGACCGCGATGATAGCGGGCACGGCCTGCGGTCTGGCCGCCTATTTTCTGATCGGCTTCTATGTCGCCGCGCTGGTGTCGGCGGCGGTATCCATGGGCGTGGTGCTGCTCTCGACCTGGCTGGTGCCGCGCGCGTTCGACTGGGCACATCTCGATGAGACGGGGCAGGGCGCATGACGGTCTCGGTGAGTTTTCTGCAAGTGATGGTCGGCGTGGCGCTGGCGGTCACACTGCTGGCACCGCTGGTGCTGGTGATTCTATGGTTGCGCGACTGGCGCATGGGGAGATTATGGTGAACGAACTGCATCCCGCCCTGAAGGATCCGGTTCAGCCGCGGCACTGGGCCATCGGCATCGAACGGCCGCAGGCGCTGCTCGAACGCATCGTGGAGGATCCCCGGCCGCTGGTCGATCTGGCCAACCGGCCAATCGTGTCGGCGCGCCAGTTCGATCGCGCCCGACTGGCACAGCTGTGCCGCATGGCCGCCTGGTACGAGACCACGCCGTCCATCCATCAACCGCCGCTGGCCGGCAAACTGCTGATCAGTGCCTTCTACGAGCCGAGCACGCGCACGCGGCTGTCCTTCGAGAGCGCCTGGCACCGGCTCGGTGGCGATATCATGTCGATCACCGATCCCGCCACCACCGGCATCGCCAAGGGCGAGTCGCTCGCCGATGTCGCCGAGATGTTCAACAACTACGGCGATCTGGTGGTGCTGCGCGACGCCCGCGAGACCGCCGTCTACGAGATGCTCGAGGTGCTGCGCATCCCCATCATCAATGCCGGCAACGGCATCGATGAGCATCCCACCCAGGCACTTGCCGATCTCTACGCGATCTTCAAATGGCGGCCGGAACTGATGGGTGACACGGTACCGGCGAACCTGCGCGCGCGCATCGGCATCATCGGCATGCCTTCGCGTATGCGCACGGTGCGCAGCCTGTTGCTGCTGCTGTCGCTGTATGCATCCGGCATCGAGGAGGTCGTGATCATCTGCGCCGGCGAGACACCCTTCGATCCGGGGCAGCGTGAGGAACTGGAAAGTGCGGGCCTGCGGCTGCGCGTCGCGAACGGCCTGAACGCCGAGTTGCCGCAGCTCGACGTGGTCTACATCAACTCCATCGCCTGGGTGGGCGAGAGTTTTGAGCGCATCGGCGAGGACCTGCGCCTGTCGGCGCGGTCGCCGCTGAAAGACGGCGCCATCATCCTCCACCCCCTGGCGCGTGGCGACGAACTGTCCACCGACCTCGATGACACTGCGCACAACTGGTATTTCGCCCAGGCGCGCGGCGCCGTCTTCATCCGTATGGCGCTCCTCACCACCCTGGTGCAGCGCATCCACCAGGTCATGGACGCGCCGACGTGAGAGGCGAACCGGATAGCCACGAAAATCCGATCTGCTCAAAAAAGCCAATGTTGGCCACGGAAGCACACGGAAATACACGGACTGCAAAACCCGCTTCATCCCCTGCCTTCTGTGTAATTCGGTGTGCTTCCGTGGCCATGATGGGATTGTCGTTTGCCCGTGGTGCATTTGAATACAACCAGAGGTAAGACTTATGTGTGGCATAGCAGGTTACATGCACGCCGATCCGGCACGGCCGGTCGACCCGCAGACCCTGGTCGCGATGGCGGCCATCCAGCACCATCGTGGGCCGGACGGGTTCGGCTGGCAGGCGGTGGATGGGCGCGGTGTGGGTTTCAGTCATGCGCGGTTGTCGATCATCGACCTGGACGAGGACCGCGCACGGCAGCCGTTTCGCTCGGCCGACGGTGAACTGCTGCTCGCCCAGAACGGCGAGCTGTACGATTACAAGCGCCTGCGCGCGGATCTGGCATCGCGCGGTGCACGCTTTCGCACCAAGAGTGATTCGGAACTGGTGCTGCATCTCTACCCGCGTCTGGGTCTGGAGGGCATGCTGCCGCAGTTGCGTGGCGAATTCGCCTTCGCGCTCTATGACCGCCGCCACGACCGTCTGATGCTGGTGCGTGACCGCTTCGGCATCAAGCCGCTGTATTGGACGGAGGTGAACGGCATGTTCGTGTTCGGCTCCGAGCTCAAGGTGCTGTTCGCGCACCCGGAGGTGCCGCGGGCGTTCTCCTCGCAAGGCCTGTATCACCAGCTGATGCAGACCATCGTGCCGGGCAGCACGGCCTTCGCCGGCATCCAGCAGGTGCAACCCGGTCACGTCGTCGTCATCGAGCGCGCCCACGGCCGCTTCCGCATCCGCGAACAGAAATACTGGGATATGGATTTTCCCCGGGCGAGTGAACGTGAGGGCGGTCGTGACGAGTCGTTCTACATCGAAGGCGTGCGCGAGCAGCTGGTGCAGGCCGTGCAGTTGCGCCTGGAGGCCGATGTCCCGGTGGCCTGCTATCTGTCGGGTGGCATCGATTCCTGTTCCATCCTGGGGCTGTCGTCGGCCACCCAGCAGTCGCCGGTGAAGGCCTTCACCATCGGCTTCGACGACAAGGATTACGACGAGACACCGATTGCGCGTGAGATGGCGCAGGCGGTCGGCGCCGACCAGGACATCATGCGTCTGCAGGCCGACCACCTCTATGACAATTTCGTCGAGACCCTGTGGCACACCGAGCGCACCATCTACAACACCCTGGGTGTGGCCAAGCTGCTCATGAGCCGGCATGTGAAGAATGCGGGTTACAAGGTGGTGGTGACCGGGGAGGGCTCGGACGAGCTGTTCGGTGGCTACCCCGCCTTTCGTCGTGACCTGTTCCTGCACGGCCTGGACGACCTGCCGCAGAGCGAGCGACGGGTCTGGGAGCAGATGCTGGCCGAGAGCAACAAGCTGTTCACCGGCGCGATGCTGGCCGCCGATGCGGTGCACGATGCGGCCCTGGATGCACGTGTCGGTTTCACGCCGAGCTGTCTGCAACCCTGGCTGGCCGCAGCAGCGCAGGTGCCGGCGCTGCTCGCGCCCGAGCGCCGTGCCGAGCTGGCGGGCTACCAGCCGGGTGCCGCCATCGCCGAGGCCCTGGACGCGAGCATGCTCGCAGGCCGCCACGCACTCGACAAGGCGCAGTATGTCTGGATCAAGACCATGCTGGAGGGGCAGATCCTCACCTGGGGCGGCGATCGCGTCGACATGGCCAACTCCATGGAGGCGCGCCCGCCATTCCTCGATCACCACCTGGCGGAGTTCGCTGCACAGCTGCCACCGTCGCTGCGCATCAAGGGCCGTACCGAGAAGTACGTGCTGCGCGAGGCGATGCGCGGCCTGCTGCCACAGGTGCTCTATGAGCGCGAGAAATTCGCCTTCATGGCACCGCCCGCGCACACCTCACCCGACAAGTGGGCAGCCATGAAGGGGCTGGCGGAGCGTTATCTGTCGGACGGGGCGATCGCCGCGGCCGGCCTGCTGGACCGGGAGGGCGTGCGCGCCCTGTTCGCTCTGCACGAACAGCCCGCCGCCGTCGCCGCGACCCAGGTGCGGCTGGACGCCATCATCAACCACCTGCTGGGCGTGCAGATCCTGCACGAACACTTCATCGCCACGGACGTCCCCGCGCAGGCGCGCGCGCGCGCCGCGGAACTCGGCTGGGCGGCATGAAAAACATGGGAAGCACGGCCAAGATCCGAATGGCGCTTGCTTGAATGATTATTTTTGGCCACGGAAGCACACGGAAGTACACGGAAAAAGGCTCATTGTATAAAGCCCGGAAACCGGGCCATGGGTGATGATCCAGGGTCTACTCCGTGAATTCTTTCCGTGTGCTTCCGTGTGTTTCCGTGGCCATGGTGTACCAGCGGCTGCGGCGCGTGCCGCAGATCGGTTAGAATCCGTCGATGGAATTCTTCGCCACCGCCGCTGTCCGCGCCACTGCCGCCGAGCTGCAGGCGCGGCTGAGCATCGCCGCACTGCCGCGCTGGTGCGCCTCGATCAGCGAGGTGGTCAGCGAGACCGACGCGAGCGGCGAGATGTATTGCCTGTGGGGGCAGTTCCGGGTGCACCGCGAGGCAATCCGTGACGGTGTGCGTTTCACGTTACCGGATTGTCCGAACGCGCTGCAGTGGACGGTCACTACCGGTCAGCCACCGGCGCCCGACAAGGTCATCATCCACCTGACCATCAATCGCACCGAGCACGATCCGGACTTCGTGGAGGCTAACCAGGAGTTCACGCTCGATTGGAAGGCCGGGCTGGAGTCGCACTGGCCGCGCTGACAGCTGGGTTCACAGCAGGCGGGATTCGATGTCGGCGTGGGCGCGGCCCTGGTCGCGGCCCTCGGCCTTGCTGACGTAGAGGGCCTGATCGGCCTGGCGGAGCAGGACCTCCAGCGTATCGGTACGGTCCGGGGGCTCCTCGCCGTTCAGCGCGGTCAGGCCGATGGAGGCCGTGACGCACAGCGTCTGGTCACCGGCATTGAAGGCCAGGTTGCGCAGCGAGTGCAGCACGCGGTCGGCGAGGCGGCGGGCACCGTCCAGCTCGGTGTTGGGCAGGGCGAGCACGAATTCCTCGCCGCCGAAGCGGGCGATGATGTCGCCCTCGCGTGTCTGCCCCTTGAGCAGGGCCGCGGTCACCTGCAACACCTTGTCGCCCATGCTGTGGCCGTACTGGTCGTTGATCCGCTTGAAGCGGTCCAGGTCGACCATCATGATGGAGAAGGGATGCCGGTGGCGCACCGCTGTGGACAGCGCCGCCTGCGCCTCGGGGAAGAAGAAGCGGCGGTTGTGGATGCCGGTCAGTTCATCGACGATCGACAGGTGCTGATAGCGGCGCTTGAGCTCCTCGGCCTCAGCCAACGCGCCTTCCAGCTCCTGAGTGCGGTTGTGGATCTCGCGCTCCATCTGATGGTAGTAGCGCCAGTTGGAGATGATCTGGCCGAGAAAGCTCGCAAACACCCGCAGCAGGTGTTCGTGGGAGTCGTTGAAGGCATGGGGCTGAGAGTGTGAGGCGTTGACCACACCCAGGACGCGGTCGGCGAACAGGACCGGGACGCTGAGCAGTGAGCCGGGGTTGGGGCGCGGTGTGAGCTCGACGAATTGCGGCTCGCGGCGACAGTCGCGGCAGTGCTGCACCTGCCCGGTCGCGGCGGCCTTGCCGATGATGCCCTCGCCCAGGCGAAACCGTGCCGGCCGCAGCGGGTCGCTCGGGCCATTGT
>JAIOJV010000065.1 GCA_019911805.1 Gammaproteobacteria bacterium | reverse complement strand
TGCGCATTCCACTGATGGCGGACAGTGATTCCATTCCCATCGCGGACAGCGTTCCATGCGATGGCGGACACGCTGCGCGAGTGTCCTGAGTGACGAGCAAATCGTAGCCGAAGTGTCCGCCATCAGCATGGAACGGGTGGCTGCTCGGTAGCCTCAGGCGGCCCTGGCGACCTTCCTCATGGACTCGCCTTTGAGGGCCATCTTGTGCGAGCCATGCACGATACGGTCCAGGATGGCGTCGGCCAGCGTGGGCTCGTCCAGCCAGGCGTGCCAGGCCGTCACCGGCAATTGGCTGGTGATGAGCGTTGAGCGCGTGCCCACACGGTCGTCCAGCAGTTCTAGCAGGTCGTTCCTCTCGTGCGGGGCAATCGGGGCGATGGCAAAGTCATCCAGAATGAGCAAATCCAGCTTGGCCAGTTGCGCCAGCCGTTTGCCAAAGCTGCCGTCACCGTGGGCCACATGCAGTTCTTCCAGCAGGCGTGGTGCGCGGGTGTAGAGCACCGAGAAGCCCAGGCGTGCGGCCTGCTGACCCAGCGCACACGCCAGCCACGTCTTGCCACAGCCTGTGGCGCCGGTGAGCAAGACGTTGTGGCCATGGCGCAGCCAGTCCCCGCCGGCCAGGCTGCCGATGACATCCCGACTCAAGCCTCGGCTGCCCCGCCAGTCGATGTCCTCCAGGCAAGCGCTGGAGACCTTCAGCCGGGCGGTCTTCAAGAGGCGCTCCAGGCGTTTGCTGTCGCGCCAGTCCACCTCTCGCTGCACCAGCAGCGCCAGGCGTTGCTCGAAGGGCAGTTCGCTGGCGGCGATGTGGGTGGCGGCGTCGTTCAGCGCTGCGGCCATGCCGTCCAGGCGCAAGGCTCGCAGTTGGTTCAGAGTCTGTTCGTTGAGCATGATTGTTCTTTCGGTATGGGAGGTTGAGGTGATGGCTGTCGGCCGTCGTCAGTGGTAGTAGCCCGGCCCCCGCACGTTCTCGTGCAGCGGCAAGCTCGCCTGTGTGGGGATGGGCGCATCCAGCGCTCGCTGGTCCAGGCCGCAGCTCAGGATGGAGGCGATGCTCTTGTAGGAGGGTGAGCGAATCGACTGCGCCCGAGCGCAGGCTGCCTCCAGCCGCTGGGCTCCGTACTCACGCCCAAGACGCATCAGGCCCAGGCAGGAGCGGTAACCCTGCTCGGGGTGGGCGCGGTGCTCCATCTGCCAGCGCACCACGGCCGCGGTGGCCACACCCACCCGCTCGCCCCAGGCAATGAGCTTGGCCGGCGTCCACTGCAGGTGCGCCCGGTGCGAGGCCGGCATGTGCTCTGGCGTGGTGGTGTGTGCGCCCTTGCGAGGATTCAGGGCATGGGCGGCCACGCGTTTGTTGCTGTGCAGGACTTCGACCGTGCCCGCTGTGATGCGCAACTCCACCGCCTCGCCTACCAGCGCGTGGGGCACGGAGTAGTAGTGGCCATCGAGTTCGACGTGGTAATCGATGTTGACGCGGGCAGGCTTGAAGCGGGCTATTGGCATGCGCGTGGGCGGCAGTGGGCGCAACAGCGGCGCATCGAGTTCGGCAAAGGCACTGGCGCGGTTGCCGGGCAGTTTCTTGAACGCTCGCTGGTTCAAATCCACCAGCAATGTGGCAATGGCCCGGTTCAGGGCGGCAATACTGAAGAAGGTCTGGTGGCGCAGGCGGGCCAGAATCCAGCGCTCTACCACCTGCACCCCCACTTCGACCTTGGGCTTGTCACGTGGTTTGGCCGGGCGCGCCGGCATGACCGCCAGGCCGTAATGCACCGAGAGCTCTTCCAGCAAACGGTGTGAGGTGGGCTCGTAGCGGTCAGGGCGATCCATGAGGGCGCGCGGCTGGTCGGGCACCAGCAGGCGGGGTACGCCGCCGATGAACTCCAGCGTGGCGATGATGCTGGCCACCCAGTCGACCGCCTTCTGGCTGGGGGTGGCGCAGGCGTGGGTGTAGTTCGACGCCCCCAGCACAGCCACAAATATCTGGGCCTGGTTTATCTCGCCGGTGCTGGCATCCACGACGGGCACCGTCTGGCCGGCGTAGTCCACGAAGAGCTTGTCGCCGGCCTCGTGGGTCTGGCGCATGGAGCGCTGCAGGCTGCGGGCCCAGGCCTTGTACTTCTCGCAGAAGGCGCTGTATTTGTAGGCTTGGCCCGCATGTTGATGCTGGTACTCCTCCCACAGCAGTTGCAGGGTGACACCGGGTCGGCGCAGCTCGCTGTGGATGTGGGCGTGGTCAGGCTCCAGGTGGCGGGACTCTCGCGCCACTGGGGGCCGGTACAGCCGCGCTTGCAGCTCTTCGTCGCTCAAGGTCTGGGCAAAGGCCCAGTCCACGCCAGCCACGCGTGCGTAGCTGGCTATCTCGCTGACGGTGGATTTGGAGATGCCGAGAGCGGCACCGATTTGGCGGGTGCTCAAGGCCCCGGCGTGCAGCAGTTGCAGTGTGTGTCGTATCTTGCTCATGGTGACCCTGGGTGTGGGCATAGCTGGTTCCGGTCGAAAAACCGGTCAGCGTATGCCTCGTTTGGGTCACTCAGAACACCCTCAGGTGTCCGCCATCAAAATGGAATGCTGTCCGCCATCACCGTGGAACGGTGTCCGCCATGACGGTGGAACTCTGTCCGCCATCAGCGTGGAATCGTGTCCGCCATCGCGTGGAATACGCA
>JAIOJV010000064.1 GCA_019911805.1 Gammaproteobacteria bacterium | reverse complement strand
ATTTGGGGGCGGTTGTACCATGAAGCGGATTGTTGGCACAAAACCCGCCCGGGGCGTGCGGCAACTCGGTGGCGGGCGGCTGGTACAATGCGGGCAGTTTGCCGTGAGCCACCAAGACGCCCGAAAACAACACGCACACTCAGAGGCCACTATCCATGGAACGCAAGGTTGATGTCGCCATCATCGGCGCCGGCAGCGCCGGACTTACCGCCACCTCCACCGTCCGCCGCTATACCGACAGCTTCGTCCTGATCGACGGCGGTGAGCTGGGCACGACCTGCGCGCGCGTCGGCTGCATGCCCTCCAAGGTCGCCATCCAGGTGGCGGAAGACCTGCACCGGCGCACGGTGTTCGAGCGTGAGGGCATCACCGGTGGCGATGCGCTGGCGGCCGACACCCCCGCAGCGCTCGAGCATGTGCGCGACCTGCGTGACGTGTTCGTCGATCAGGTGCTGTCGAGCAGCATCGACCAGATGGGAGACGAATTCATTGAGGCCAATGTCCGCTTCCTGGAGCCGACCCTGCTGGAGGCCGGCGACACACGCATCCGCGCAAAAAAGGTCATCATCGCCACAGGCTCCACGCCGACGGTTCCGCGAGCCTGGGAGGCCTTCGGCGACCGCATCGTCACCACCGATACCTTCTTCGAGCTCGAGGACCTCCCGGAGAGCATGGCGGTGATCGGCCTGGGCGTGATCGGCCTGGAACTCGGCCAGACGCTGCAGCGCCTGGGCGTGAAGGTCACCGGCATCGATCAGCTGACGACCATCGGTGGACTGCGCGACCCGGAGGTGAACGCGCAGGCCGTCGAGATCATCGGCAAGGAATTCCCGCTGTGGCTGGGTCACGCGGCGGAGATCAGTGAGGCGTCCGACGGCCGGTTGCGCGTCACGGCCGGCGACAACAGCGTCGTGGTCGACAAGGTGCTGGCCTCGATCGGCCGGCGGCCGAACCTGGCCGGCCTGGGACTGGAGGACATCGGTGTGCGTCTGAACGCGCGCGGTGTGCCCGACTTCGATCCACACACGATGCAGATCGGCGCCACGCCGCTGTTCATCGCCGGCGATGTCACTGGCGAGCGGCCGATCCTGCACGAGGCCAATCTGGAAGCACGCATGGCCGGCTACAACGCCAGCCATGACACGCCCGTACGCTTCAAACGCAAGGTGCCGTTCAGCATCACCTTCTGCGACCCGAACATCGTCGCCGTCGGCGCCGCGCTCGACGAGCTCGATCCTGACGACATCGAGATCGGTGCGATGAAATTCGGGCCACTGGGCCGCGCGCTCATCATGGCGAAGAACAAGGGCCTGCTGCGTCTGTACGCGCGCAAATCCGACGGTCGGCTGCTCGGTGCCGCCATGATCGCGCCCAAGGGCGAGAACCTCGGCCACCTGCTGACCTGGTGCATCCAGCAGGACCTGACCGTCGCCGATCTGCTGCGGATGCCCTTCTATCATCCGACCATCGAAGAAGGTGTGCAGGGTGCGCTCTACGACCTGCGCCGCAAACTCGGGCTCGAGAGCGAGACGCCGCTGGAGCTGAAAGTGCTTCAAAACGCCTAGCCACGGAAAACACGGACGACACGGACAAAACACGTATTCGGGTCAGCACCGGCACACCGAATCGGGCCGCGACTGACTTTCAGTACGATCCGGTTGCAATGACACTTATCCGTGTCGTCCGTGGCTAGTTTTCCCCGTTTTCCGGCTCTAGCTCCGGCCGCTCGAGTTCGAGCAGCGATCGCGCCGTGGCCTCGGGCAGGTTGTACTGCAGCTGCAGATCGGCGCGCGCGAGTTCCACACCGCGGTCGCTGCGGCGCAGCTCGAAGGCGATGGTCGTGCCGTCGGCCAGTTCCACATTCACGGGCGTAGTGCCCTCGCCCGGGACATAGGCGCTCACCCACAGGGCGCTGGCATGCTGCCAGGCCTGCAGCAGCTGCGGCACCGCGTCGGCGGAGATACCCTCCAGCGGCGGGTCGATATCCCAGCCACCGTCGCCGCGCTTGTGCAGGTGCCGCTCGGGCAGGCTCAGCGCGACGATGTCGGCGCCCTCGGGCAACAGTCGGCGGCTGGCGAGCTGGGCGCGCTTGCCCTGCAGGGTGTTCTGGTACTTGTCCGGGATCAGCGCCACGCGGTCGCCGACCTGCACGTAGCGCAGGCCCTCCAGCGGATCGGTGCCGCCGACCTTGATCGCGAGGTCGTCGAAGTGCACCGTCACCGGTGCCGGATCGAGTTCGAGTTGCTTCAGATCCACCTCGGCGGCGGTGTAGCTGCGCCGCGGTGTGGCGGCGATCATACGCAGCAGGTTGTCGACCTGCAGCGGATCGGCGGGCAGCTCGGGCGCGCCCAATACCCACCAGCGCCCGTCGCGGCGTTCCAGCTCCAATACATCGCCCGCCCGCTCGATACGGATATGCGTGACCGTGGTGTCATCGAGCGCGGTGAGCGCCGCCGGTGTCTCCGGCACCTCGATGCCCGGCTCGAAATACACCACCGCGATCAGTGCCAGCACGGCGATCAGCATGAGCAGGTTGAGCAGGAGGCGCCGGCTCATACCGCAACTCCATTGCCAGCCACGGAAACACACGGAAAGGCACGGAATGCGGAAACCCGGCATCTCGCCATCTTCCGTGTCTTTCCGTGTGTTTCCGTGGCCAGTACGGTTTTCGAATCCATGCAGCCACCCTCAGCGCTTGCGCCGTCGTAGCCAGATGAACATGCCCGCACCCAGCAGCGCGCCCGGCAGTACGAACAGAAAGCCGAAACCGATGGCGGCCTGCGCGGCCTGCGACAGCGTCAGCGTCTGATCGGGTGCGGCCTTGGCACGGATGGCGATGAAGTCGTCGTCGTGGCTGAGCCAGTGCACCATGTTCAGGCCCAGATCCAGGTTGCCGCCGTTGCCGAGGAAGGCATTCGACAGGAAATCGCCATCCCCGACCACGATCACACGCTGCTCGCGGGTCTTGGCCTCGGTGGCCGTGTCGACGTCGACCTGCCGGGTCAGGGCGAAGCCGATGTCCAGCGGGCCGGCCCGCTCGTCGCTGTCGGCATCGAAGCGCAGCTCACCGGTCAGCGGGCTCAGCTCGGTCCAGGCGCGCTCCAGCGACGACAGGATCGGCTCGCCCTGCCAGTCGTCGCTGTGATGCCACTCCAGCGCGGCGCTGCGCGGGAACAGCGTCAGGGTACGTAATTCGCGGGTGACCGGATGCGGCGGGTACTCCGGCACCAGCACGAAGTCGGGATTCTGAATGCCGAACATCTGCGTGGTCGCGTCGACGATCACGCCGGGCAGGAACTCGATACCGAGCAGTTCGGCGATCGGCTCCATGCCGGCCGACTCGCCGGGATCGGACAGCCACAGCAGATTGCCACCGCGTTCGAGATAGTCGCGCAGCAGCCCGATCTCGCCCGGCAGCAGCGCCACCTGCGGGCTGGCGATCACCAGCAGGCTGACGTTGGCGGGGATCTGCGGGTCCTGGGCGAGGTTCAGCACCTGGGTTTTCAGACCCTTGCGCCCCAGCTCGGCACCGAAGTTGCCCAGGTCGTGGTTGGCCTGGCCCTGCGGGTTGCGCTCGCCGTGACCGCCGAGGAAGGCGATCCAACGCTCACCCTCGCGCGCGGTGCGCAGCAGGGCGTTGGTGATGGCCTGTTCGGTCAGCTCCTGCACGCGCTCGCTACGACCCTGATAGGCGATACGCAGCTCACCGTCGAGGGTGATGCCGAGTTCGCGCACGCGCTCGGGCTCGACGTCCGGATTGACGAAGTCGAGCGCGACGTCAGGTTTGCTGCGCTGATAGCGCGCGATCAGATCGCGGATCTGGCCGCGCAGCGCCTGATTGTCGCGCGCGAACGCCGTGATCTGCACCGGTCCGTCCAGGGTCGCCAGCAGCTTCACGCTGTCCGCGGCCAGACTGTTGCGCCCGCCGGCGGTCCAATCGGACTGCCGCACGTACTGGGTGCTCAGCCAGGCCAGCAGACCCATCGCGACCAGGAACAGGATGGTGAAGCCGTAGCGCTGCAGGCGCAGTCCGAAGGTCGTTTTGCGGTTGACGTCCATAGGGGCTCAGTGCGACAGGCGGTTGGCGTCGAGGCGTTGGATGCTCAGCACCAGGAAGGTCAGGATGAACAGCAGGTAGTAGATCACGTCCGTGCTGTTGAACAGGCCCTTGAGCAGCGAATCGTAGTGCTGTACCAGCGACAGGTAGGCGAACAGGCCGCTGACCTGCTCGCCGGAGCCGCCGGCCCAGTTGATGATCCACAGGAGCAGCAGCAGACCGAAGCTGCTCACGGCGGCGATGGTCGGCTGTTCGGTCAGGCTGGACATGTACAGGCCGGCGGCGGAGAACGCGCCCACCACCAGCACCAGGCCCAGCAGGCCGCTGGCGAGCTTGCCGAGATCGAGTTCGGTACCGGCAGCGAGCGACAGCGCCATGCCCGCCAGCATGAGCAGCAGCACGGTGAAGAAGCCGAGCACACCGAGGTATTTTCCCAGGATGATCTCGGTCATGGAGACCGGCGCCGACATCAGCAGGCTGAGCGTGCGGCTGCGCCGCTCCTCGCTGAGCACGCGCATGGTGATCAGCGGCGCGACCAGCAGCAGCACCACGGCGGCGTTGCCGAACAACGGTGCGATGATGACATCGGTGACACCCGGCGCATCCGCCATGCCCGCGAGGCGCGGGGCGAACATCATGTACGTGTCGATCTGCGCCAGGAACAGATAGGCGAGGATGAACTGCACCACCGCCAGGATGGCCCAGGCGAGCGGCGACAGGAACAGCGCCTTCAGTTCGCGTGCGGCGATGTGTCCGATCATCAGGCGGCCTCCCTTTCGACAAGCGCCTCGGCGGCTGCGTCCTGCATGGTCAGCTCGATGAAGATCTGCTCCAGGGTGCGGCGCTCGGGGATCAGCGCCTCCAGTCCCCAGCCGCGCGTCACCGCCGCCTCAGCCAGTGCCGCGGCCGGGCTGTCACCCTCGTAGCGCAGGCGCAGGCGGCCATCGTCGAGAGATTCCAGCGCGGCGACCCCGGGGATCTGCAGCAGTACGTCCGGTGCCGGCGGGGTGCGCAGCTGCACGATCAGATGCTGCGAGTGCAGGTGCTTCTCCAGGCCGCTCATGGTATCGGCGAACACCAGCCGGCCGCGGTTGATGATCTGCACGCGGTTACAGACCCCCTGCACCTCCGGAAGGATGTGCGTGGACAGGATGATGCCGTGGTCGTTGCCGAGTTCGCGGATGAGGTGGCGGATCTCGCGGATCTGGATGGGATCGAGGCCGACCGTCGGCTCGTCGAGGATCACCACCGCCGGGTTGTGCAGGATCGCCTGGGCGATGCCGACGCGCTGCTGATAGCCCTTGGACAGGTTACCGATCAGGCGCCGGCCGACCGCCTCCAGGCCGCAGCGCTCCTTGGCCTGGGCCAGCGCCTGACGCAGGCGCGCGCGCGGCACGCGGTGCAGACGGCCGCAGTAGAGCAGGAATTCATCGACAGTGTGCTCGCGGTACAGCGGCGGCTGCTCGGGCAGGTAGCCGAGTTCGCGCTTGGCGCGCTTGGGCTCATCGAGCAGATCGATGCCGCGCACCCGGATCGCGCCGGCACTCGGCGCGAGATTGCCGGTGAGCATCTGCATGGTGGTCGACTTGCCGGCGCCGTTCGGGCCGAGAAAGCCGAGTACATCGCCCTTGGCGAGCTGAAAGCTGACGTCCTGCACCACGCAGGTGGGACCGTAGTAGCGGTAGAGCTGCCGGGCGTCGATCAGGGTTTCCGTGGCCATATTCTTCTTGATCAACCTGGGTGATTGACGGGCGGCCTGTGCCTGCGGGCGGATTATAGTGCAAGCGTGCCCACGCTCAAGTCGCAGCCCTTCGACTGCGGCCGCGGCGCGCGAGTTCCCACGGCCTAGGCGTCAAAGCGTGCGGCGAACTCGGTCAGATGCTGATTGACGGCATCCGACTCGTACAGCCAGGTGTGGCTGCCGTCGGCGGCAGCGATGCGCAGGCAGGGCACCTGGACCTTGCCACCGCCCTCCTCCAGTTCGCGGCGGGCGACCGGATCGTGCTGGGCGTCGCGGAGCTCGATCGGCAGCGACAGCGCGGCCAGGGTGCGGCGCACCTTCACGCAGAATGGACAGGTCCGGAACTGATAGAGCACCAGATCGCGGCTCGCCGCCTCCACGCGCGCCTGCGCCGCGGCGCTGCGCACGACGCCCTTGGGCCTGGTAAGGCTCTCCCGCAGCAGAATGAACGGGCCGAGCACAATACGCAGGGTCTTGAAGAACAGGCGGATGAGGGTTTTCATGCGACTCGTGGGTGTGTCAGGGCTGGGCGCACTGCGGGGCGCGGAACGTGTCATTCTGGCAGAGCGACGCCGCGGATGAAAGGTTTGGAGAGGTGCCCACAAAAACTGCATTGCATATGCCGCTTTTGGCTGCCAGACTCTCTGCAGGCGATCGTGTCACAGCCAGCCCACACGTCCCGAGCCTGGCACGTGCAGGAGATTGAAGGCCATGTCGAATGGCGATTCGGAAAATGGAACGTCCGGATGCGGCGGATACCTGTCACCGGCGGGCCGCGCCACACCCTTCGACCGCGACACCTACCACGCCGTCTTCGAGCACCTGCTCAACGGCGCGGCCTATTGCAGGATGCTGTTCGACGGCGGGCGGCCCTGTGATTTCCGCTTTCTCTACGTCAACCCGGCCTTCGAGCGGCAAACCAAGCTGCGGGACGTCGTCGGCCGGCGCGCGACGGAACTGGTACCCGGCATCGACGCGACCGACCCCCGGCTGTTCGAGATCCTGGGCCGTATCGCCCGCGGCGACGAGTCGGAGAAGTTCGAGATCTACCTCAAATCGCTGACGACCTGGCTGTCCGTATCGGCCTACAGCCCGGCACCCGATCACTTCGTCGCCATGTTCGATGTCGTCACCGAGCGCAAGCTGGCGGAGGAGTTGCTGCGGCGCAGCCAAGAGCGCTATCTGGACGTCTTCGACAACACCAGCGATCTGATCCAGTGCAGCGCGCCGGACGGTAGCTTCCTCTATACCAACCGCGCCTGGCGCGAGGCCCTCGGCTACACGGAGGAGGAAGTCCGGTCGCTCAGCCTCGTCGACGTGCTGCATCCTGACAGCCTGGACTGCTGCCAGGACCGCTTCCGCCGTCTGCTCGAGGGCGAGACGCTGACGTGCATCACCTTCAAATTCATCACCAGGACCGGTGAGCCGGTGTATCTGTCCGGCGATTGCGGCTCGATCGTCCGGGACGGTATGACGATCTCCACCCGCGGGATCTTCAGGAACATCACCGACACCGTCGAGGCGGAGGCCGCGCTCAAGACCAGTGAGGCCCGCTATCAGGCGCTCTACGAACATGCGCCCGACCTCTACGCCACCATCAACCGCGCGGGCGAGATCCTGTCGCTCAACCGCACCGGCGCGGCCATGCTCGGCTACGAGCGGGACGAGCTGATCGGCGAATCGATCTCCAGGATCGTCCACCCCGAGGATCAGCACGCCGCGTTCCGGCACATCGAATCGCGCCTCACCGGCGCCGGCGCGGACGAGGGCATCGAGTACCGGGGCGTCCGCAAAGACGGCTCCGGCCTCTGGCTGCAGCAGCGCGCCACGCTGGACTGCGGCGTCGACGGGCAGCGCCTGCTGGTGGTCGGCCGCGACATCACCGAGCGGCGCAAGCTCGAGAACCAGCTTGCCTACCAGGCGGCACACGACACCCTCACCAATCTCATCAACCGCCGCGAATTCGAGCGGCGGCTGCAGCGCGTGCTGGCCCGGCCGAGCGAACGGGACATCGGTCATGTACTGTGCTTTCTCGATCTCGACCAGTTCAAGATCATCAACGACACCTGCGGGCACATCGCCGGCGACGAACTGCTGCGCCAGGTCGCCGCCCTGCTGCAGGGGCGGATGCGCTCCCGCGACACCCTCGCGCGTCTGGGCGGCGACGAGTTCGGCATCCTGATGGAATACTGTTCCGTGAGCAGCGCGGTGAACGTGGCGGCGAAGATCCAGAAGAACCTGCGGAACTTCCTGTTTCACTGGCGCTCACGGCAGTTCCGGATCGGTATCAGTATCGGCATTCTGCAGATCCGGTCGGGTCGCAGCGTCACCGAGACCCTCTCCCGGGCCGACTCAGCGTGCTACGTGGCCAAGAAGGCCAGCGGCAACGGCATCCATATCTATACGCCGGGTGACGCCGCGCCCATGGTGTAACAGGTTCGGAAGTATGTTCGATCGATATGGAAAACCATTTGTCACGGAAGCACGCGGAAAGTCATGGAAGGTGGTGACATGGCGAGTTCCTGCAGTCCGTGTGCTTCCGTGGCCATGTATACCCGGCAGAATGCATCAAGGCGCAGCCTGACGCGTTCTACGCGGATGGCCCCTCACTCCCTTGCGTGGATTTCGTGGCGATCCCACCCTTTTGGCCACCGAAGTGATACACCCGCACCAGTCGCAGCAGCAGAATCAGGAACGCGACCGACCAGGCCAGCGCAGCGAGCCACAGCAGGGTCTCGCGGCCGGCCAGTGCGGGTGCCGCGACGAGGCGCAACACGGCGGCGACACCGAGCAGCAGGGCAGCGGCGATGATGTCGCGGAAGGCGCCGAACGGCCGCCGCACCCGCAGCGCGGCGGTACGGCCCATCATCACCAGGGTCAGCGTGCCGAGCGCGCCCACCGTCAGGCCATGCAGCGCATGCGGCAGCGACGCCAGCACCCCGACCTGGGCCAGCCCCTTCAGCGTCAGCGCCGGAATCAGCCACAGATAGCCCAATGCCAGCGTCCACAGCTCGGCGCGCCCGCGGGCATGATGCAACTGCCAGGCCGACACGCGCACCAGCGTGACGGCGGCGACCGCCAGGCAGAACATCCCGGCCGCCGCGCCCAGCCCGGCCAGATCGAGCAGCACCGCTGCCAGTATCAACCCGGCCAGCGGCAGCTCGTAGCCGCGGCGCACATGATCGCGGCGCGCGATGCCGCGCCGCTCCAGATAACCACCCATGGCCGCCGGCAGCACCCGCCCGCCGATGATCAGCATCAGCAGTGCGAACAGATCCAGCGTGGCCAGCAGGGCGCGCCCCTGCAACTCCGGGCCCAGGGGCGTATCCAGCCGCAGCGCGCCCAGCCACCAGAGCGCGTCCAGGGCCAGCAGTGCCGTCAGCAGCAGCGGCACGATGCGGTTCTCCCAGCGCTTGGCCCCGCGCCACAGCGGCGGTGCGGCCAGGGCCAGCACCATCGCCGGAAAGCTCAGTCCCGCGAGCACGCTCAGCAGCCCATCCGGGATCGCCGCCGCCAGCCGCGCGGCGAGCCAGCTCGCCAGCAGCAGCCCCGTGCCCACCGGTCCCGCCCGCGTCACCAGGAAACCGGCCGCGACGGCCAGCGCATAACCGAACAGCAGCTCGTGACCGTGCCAGGTCGCATACGCCAGCCCACCCTCGCGCAACACCAGCCACAGCGGCACTGTCGCAGCCGCGAACAGCGCCGCCAGCGGGAACAGCCAGCGGTCGGGGCTGGCAGGCTTGGGTTTGCGTACGCGGCGGGGTGTAGGTCGGTCTGCGGTGGTATCCGGCACGGCGGCATTCGGTTAAGGGTGGGCTTGCCCCATAGGGTACCGCATCCGCACGGCCGGCCGGAGGCGGCTGCTACACTTGGAGGCGCTCGATGATGGGGGTCCGCTGCGCCATGACCGGTCAGCACTCGCGGGTCGAGTGACATCCCAGCCCGTAATACACCATATTTCCCCCGGCATGTCTGCGACACGCCGGGTTACCGCAGTGAGGCATCCGGCATCATGTCCGAACACAAAGTCTTCCTGGGTGCCGTCCTGCTGCTGGCCACCCTGCTCGGCGGCTGCCGGCTCGAGTTCTGGTTCTCGTCCGACGACGATGACTTCTGGACCGACGCCACCGGTGTCTGGCAGGGCACGGTCACCGAGACGGGCGTCGGCAGCGTCGCCGTGACCGGTCTGCTGATCACCGGACAGCTGCACGTGTTCAGTCTCACCGATGGACCCGTCATCGGCGGCACCTATGCGATGTCACACGACGGCCTCAACGCCTCGACCACCCATTACGCGAATGCCATCGCTGCCGCCTCCGGCACGCTCAGCGCAACGGTGTCCACGCGGAGTTGGATCAATGGATCGTTCACCACCTCCGACAGCGGCAGCGGCACCCTCAGCCTGCGCTACGATACTCTAACCACCCGCGGCGCATCATTGCCCACCATCGGCGGTAACTGGTTCGTCACCGACGGCAGCGGGAGCCTGGGCCTCGCCATCGATTCGACCGGCGCCATTCATGGCTCCGATACCAGCGGCTGCATCTACAGCGGTCAAGTGGACATCATCGACCCGGCCGTGAACCTCTACTGCATCCGCCTCACCACCTCCTCCTGCGGCACCGCCGACGGCCACTACGCCGGCCACGCCACGTTGCAGGACACGAACCAGACGAACGGCCGTTTGATATTCATGGTATCGAACCCGGGCCGCGCGATCGTGCGGACACTGGACCGGACGTAAAGAGAACGACTGGCACGGGCGCCTCTCTGAGTCAGCACATATTTGTAACATTCGGCGAGTTGCGGGCACCCCCGACGGCTGGCACACTCCGATCGAGCCGTGAAAAAAGAACAACGGCCAATACTGACAAAAATCAAAATAGTCAGAACAAGGGGGGATTATGTTCAAGCGTGCATATGTTCTCTGTGCAGTCCTGCTGCTGTCTACACTGCTCGCCGGCTGCGGAGGCGGTGGATCGTCGTCGTCCACGCCGGTCGCGACCGCCGACGCCACCGGCGTCTGGGAAGGCACCATCACCCAGAACGGCGTCGGCACCTTCAGCGTGACCGGTCTGATCACCGGCGGCCAGATGCGCTTCCTCAGCGCCGACGGCTACGCGATTGTGGCGGACGATACGGGTATGAACGACATCCTGGTGTTCACGGTGCCGAATGCGAATGTGGTGATTGTGGGGGTGTTGGATAGGATTTGAGAGGAACCCACTTCAGTCCTTCGGCCGAAGTGTTATATAAACTATAAGAAAGAAAATATGAAAAAAAAGCTATTGCAGCAATACTGATTGTGAGCGCTGAATGCGCCACACTCACTGTAGACGCCATGACTCCCATCGCCTTCTCGTTCAGCGATGGCCCCAATGGGGAATGCACAGTGGAAAACAAACGCGGCGTTTGGAAGGCAGAAATCCCGGCAACCATCTATGTCAGAAAATCCGATGATGCACTGCAGCATCAATGCAAAACGGAAGATGGCCGCGAAGCCGTCGGAGCCATCAAAAGCGAAATGGGCGCAAAAATCGCGACAAGCGCAGTGTTCCTCGATTTTGGCATCACGGACGCAATCACAGACAAGTACCGGAAGTATATTGGCAGCTATGTTATTCCTATCAGAAAGCAGGAACATTTGGCCACTTCGTAGCACTTCTGCGTAGCAGGCCAAACCAAGAGGGTCGCTGGCAACGCCGGCGCTCCTGCTTAAAGCCACAGAGCCACATAGTGAAGATACTTCCAACAATCCGAAACAGATCCATTTCGGAAAATACTAAAGAGGCCGCATATAGCGGCCTCACATTTGGTGCATCTTTCAGCTTGTTAGCGGTCAGAGCACATATCCCGATGATGTAGTGTTATCGAGGATAAGCTCTACCCCAGGAAATAGTCAACCGGGAGGGCAAATGCTGCCAAAAATGCGTTACCGGCTGGGACTCGATATCGGATCAACCTCCATTGGCTGGTGCATGATCCGTCTGAACCAAGCCGATGAGCCAGTCGCCGTCATACGCATGGGAGTGCGCATCTTCTCGGATGGACGCAACCCCAAGGATGGCAGTTCACTTGCCGTCACCCGCAGGCAGGCACGCCAGATGCGCCGCCGTCGCGACCGCCTGCTGAAGCGCAAAGCACGCTTACTGTCCGCCCTTATCCGATTGGGCTTCTTTCCTCAAGACTCTACGTACCGCAAAGAGCTAACCAAGCTCGACCCGTACATCCTGCGTAAGAAAGGGTTGTACCAAGCGCTTACCGGCCCCGAATTCGCCCGCGCATTGTTCCATATTAACCAGCGTCGTGGATTCCTGAGTAATCGAAAGACAGACAAAAAAGACAATGACAGCGGCACACTCAAGAAGGCTATCAAAGACCTGCGTGACAAGCTGAAGCAGGAGAACTGCCATACGCTTGGCGAATGGCTAGCCAATCGCCACGAATATGGTCTGAGCGTCCGCGCCCGACTGCGCGGCAGAATCCAGAAAGATAAGAAGTATGACTTCTACGCTGACCGCGCCATGATTGAACATGAGTTCGATACGCTATGGGAACAACAAAGTGGCTTCAACCCTGCGCTCTTCACAGACTCGGCCCGTAACGAATTCAAGGATATTCTGCTTCACCAACGACCACTCAGGCCCGTCAAACCGGGCCGCTGCACCTTGTTACCAGATGAGGAACGGGCACCGCTTGCATTACCCAGCACACAGCGATTCCGCATCTACCAGGAACTCAACAATCTGCGATTGCTAACATCCGACCTACGTGAGCAACAGCTAACCCTGGCTCAACGCAATACCATTGTGGAACTGTTGGAGCGTGGCGATGTTACTTTCACAAAATTACTAAAGGCGCTCAAACTGCCCGGCACGACTAAATTCAATCTGGAGGACATCAAGCGTGACCGGCTCAACGGCAACAAAACCACTTACATTCTTTCGAAGGATCAATATTTCGGTAACTCATGGAATGACTACCCACTAATCAGGCAAGATGAAATTGTCGAAAAACTCCTTAACGACCCTAGCGAGTCTGCACTGATCGACTGGTTGCAAAAAACCACTGGGGTAAATGAAGCTACAGCCGAGCGCATAGCCAACTGCAGCCTGCCTGAAGGCTATGGCAGTCTAAGCCGTGCGGCACTGGGACGAATTCTTCCGGAACTGATCAAGGATGTCGTGGTGTACTCAGAAGCTGCCAAACGTGCCGGATTCGATAGCCATAGTGCACTCTTCTATACCCAGAAAACCGGGGAAATATTCGACACCCTGCCCTACTACGGTGAACCGCTACAACGGCACGTCAGTTTTGGTACTGGTAACCTGGATGACCCGCCCGAGAAACGCCTCGGGAAAATCGCCAACCCGACTATTCATATCGGCCTGAACGAACTGCGTAAGGTCGTCAACGCCCTCATCAAGCGTTATGGGCACCCCAGCGAAGTCATCGTGGAAGTGGCCCGAGAACTGAAGCTCAGCCGAGAAAAGAAACGGGAGATTCAGAAAGAACAGAAAGCACGGCAAGACCTGAACGAACAGCAGGTCGCCGAGGCATGCTCAGCATTAGGACTGACACCCGCCAATCTCGGCAAGGCCAAGCGCCGAGAACTCTCGCAGAAGATGCAGCTCTGGGTGGAACTCAACCCCAAGGATGTCGCCGCCCGGCGCTGCCCCTACACGGGAGAGCAGATCAGTATCGAGTGTCTCCTCTCCAACGAGGTTGAGATCGAGCACATCCTGCCCTTCTCCATGACCCTGGACGACAGCCTCAACAACAAAACGGTAACACTGCGCCGCGCAAATCGTGATAAAGGCAATCGTACTCCTTACCAGGCATTCGGCGAAAAGCCCATTCCAGGCTACGACTATACGGCCATCTTGGAACGTGCGGCGCTGATGTCGAAGGAAAAGGCCAAGCGGTTCGCCCCTGACGGATACCAACGCTGGCTCAAAGAGGATAAGGATTTCCTGGCTCGCGCTCTGAATGACACCGCTTATCTATCGAGGGTCGCCAAGGAATATCTGTCCTTGATCTGTCCGCCCAACCAGGTTCGTGCCATTCCGGGACGCATGACAGCCATGCTGCGCGGAAAATTCGGCCTGAACAGCCTCCTGTCCGGATCGGACCTCAAGAACCGCAATGACCACCGCCATCATGCCCTAGATGCAGCGGTGGTCGGTATTACCGATCAGGGGTTGTTGCAGCGCTTCGCCACAACCAGCGCCAGCGCCCGGGAGAAACAGCTCGATCGCTTAGTGGGAGAAATGCCGTTCCCCTGGCCGACCTATCGTGAACACGTTGAACGAGCCCTGGGCAGCATTATCGTCAGCCATAAACCGGACCACGGTTACCAAGGCGCCATGCACGAAGAAACTGCCTGGGGCCTACGTGAAAATGGCATGGTCTCTCGCCGCGTCCGCCCCGATGATGGCGGCCCGCGTCAGCGCGAAACGAAATACAAAAGCGTGGTAACGATAAACAGCACAAACGACCCCAAACGCCACGGCCTGGACGAACAGGGACAATCCAAAGCATATAAGGGATACGTCGGCGGAAGCAATTACTGCATAGAGATATGGCGTGACGAAAAAGGCAAGTGGAATGGCGATGTCATTTCAACATTTCAAGCATATCAGATCATACGACAATTCGGCGAGAACCTTGGTCTCAAGAAACTCAGAGATCCATCGTATAGCCAATCTGGAAAACCTCTTGTGATGCGGCTGATGATTGACGATATCGTAAGACTCAAGATAAATGACATCCAACGAACGATGCGAGTGGTGGTTATCAAAGGGAACGGACAAATATCCATGTGCGATCACAATGAAACCAACGTGGACTCGCGCAATCGCGACAAAAATGACCCGTTCTCCTATGTATCCAAATATGCCGGCTCACTTCAGAAAGCCCAAGGCCGCCGCATAATCGTCTCGGAAATTGGCGATTTGCGCGACTACGGCTTCAGAGGCTGACCACCATGATCGGCCGCATCGTCGAAGTGGCTGATAATCGAAGGCACCTGTTCGTGTCTCGCGGCTTCATGGTCGTCCAGGACACCGAGGGAGAACACAAAGAACTTGGACAAATCCCTCTGGACGACATCACGGCCGTGATCGCCAACGCACATGGCCTGAGCTATTCCAACAACCTTCTGGTCGCATTGGCTGAACGCGGTGCCCCTTTCGTACTCTGCGCGGCCAACCACAATACGGTTGGCATGCTTTGGCCAGTCGATGGTAATTTCCAGCAGGCCAAGCGGTTCGATGCCCAATTGGCAGCTAACAAACCAACGCATAAACGCCTATGGGCCGACATCGTCAAGTCGAAGTTGCAACAGCAGGCTGCTGCACTCGGAGCGGCTGGCGCTACCACAGCCCCACTCACAGCCCTGGTCACCAAAGTACGTTCCGGCGATCCGGACAACCTGGAGGCACAAGGCGCACGCCGTTATTGGGGGCTGCTATTTGGCGAAGACTTCCGCCGGGACCAGAATGGCAGCGGACTCAATGGCTTGCTCAACTATGGATACACGGTACTGCGCGCTGCAACGGCTCGCGCGGTCGTTGCCGCAGGGCTGCACCCGACGTTGGGGTTGCATCACCGTAACGAGGGCAACCCGATGCGTCTGGTTGATGACTTAATGGAACCCTTCCGCCCCTTGATCGATTTGCTCGTCTGGCAGCTACGCCAAAGGGGAGAGTCTCAGGTATCTCCCAAAACCAAACGCGCATTGGTGCACTCTTTGTACGATGACATGCAGACCTGCTCGGGCGCGACGCCTGCTATGGTCTGCATGCAGCGGCTCGCAGTCTCACTGGCTCAAGTCTATCTAGGAGAGCGGGACAAACTTGATCTCCCGCTCCCGGGACTGCCGCTCTCACTGGCGGCCAGCTTGGCCGATGACTGACCTTCGATGCTCAGCGGATACCGACTGATGTGGGTCGCCGTCATGTTCGACCTACCAGTGGTCGAAAAGGCAGAACGCAAGGCTGCAACAGGCTTTCGTAACACCCTGTTGGACATGGGGTTCGAGATGACTCAGTTTTCCGTATATATGCGTTTCTGCACCAGCCAAGCACAGGTCGAGACCTACTGCAAGCGCGTGGAAAACGCCTTGCCCGAGGGCGGGCGGGTGAATATTCTGACTTTCACCGACAAGCAATATGAACGGATCATTTCCTACTGTGGGAAGGCCAGGAAACCCGCAAAAAAATCCCCCGACCAGTTCGACCTGTTCTAGCCGTCTGGCCAGTTTTCATGCTGTCAAAAGAACGGAACCCACTGGTGAATCAGTGGGTTCCGTGACTGGGAGTCTACATCATCGGGATATGCGCTGTGACCGGAACTCGATCGCGCTCGCATCGAGGCCGGCGCCCAGTCTACATCATCGGGATATGCGCTGTGACCGGAACCGGTGTAGGTCGTGCCTGCCTCGGGGCCATAGTCTACATCATCGGGATATGCGCTGTGACCGGAACTCCGGTGACGGGTCGAAGCTGGCCGCATCCAGTCTACATCATCGGGATATGCGCTGTGACCGGAACCAAGACGTTGCGCCGGCGCTCGCCGGGGCCAGTCTACATCATCGGGATATGCGCTGTGACCGGAACGCGGATCGCGCCTAGGTCGAGCTAGAGCGCAGTCTACATCATCGGGATATGCGCTGTGACCGGAACCTTGGGAAACACCGCGCCGGCGCAGGTATCAGTCTACATCATCGGGATATGCGCTGTGACCGGAACTCATATATGCGCTCCTCGATGAGTTGCTGAAGTCTACATCATCGGGATATGCGCTGTGACCGGAACGACAGCAGCCCACGCATGAGCTGATAGTTTAGTCTACATCATCGGGATATGCGCTGTGACCGGAACCACCCGAGGTAGGGCCAAGTCTATGGAAATGGGGACAGATTTATTTTTCTAGGAATGACAACTAGTAGGGTCGAGGGCTGGCGCGCCAGTACAGGTCGAAGTTTGTATTCCCCGTTGCTCGCCCCTTTCGGTTGGCGAGTGTCACAGTATCTCGACCATGCCACGTTTCCAGCCCCCGCCTCGTCAAACGCAGCGTGCGGATT
>JAIOJV010000063.1 GCA_019911805.1 Gammaproteobacteria bacterium | reverse complement strand
CGAATCCCGAATCCCGAATCCCGAATCCTTAATCGCAGAACTCCCCGATCTGCTTCTGTGCCTTATCGATGCGCTCCTGGCGCTCTTCAGCGGTCGGATAATAGGCGACACCGTCCGGTCCGATGATGCGCCGGTTGCCGCCGGTGGTAAGCAGTTTCAGGTTCTCGCGGGCGGCCTGGCAATTCGCCTCGCGGCGCTTGGTTGCGGCCGCCGCCTCCCGCTCTTTCTCCGCGGCCTCGTTCCTGGCCTTGTAGGCCTCGTCCTGCTTCTGCAGCAGTTGCTCCAGCTGTTGTTGGGCCCGGTCGGGGTCCACCGCAGGGGGTGGTGGCGGGACCACGGTCTGGTAGTCGCGGCCGGGTGGCGGGAACTGGCTGTATTGTGTCGTGCCGTTCTCATCCACCCATTTGTACATGGCCGCCTGGGCCAACCCGACACCCAGTAGCCAGCCAGCCAGAATCCAGCCGGAACGCAGCCTGTTCATATGCGATGACCCCCGTTTGTTGTCAGACCCGCCGGATGACACTGCCGGCCAGCTTACGTGGCGTGCTCCGCGGGGAGCAAGGCCACCGGTCACGAATATGGCGGCCGGCCCCGGGTGATCTGATGCTGGTGCCCCTTGACCTGAGCCGCTAATATACGTAGCTTCCGGCGTTCAGCCCGCGTCAGGCGGCCAGCCTGTTGAGCGGGCATTTTTGTTTATCCACAACGAATTAGCGGGATCGCCCCCGCCAAACCAGGTTCGCAGGAGAGACTGTTCGTGGAATTGACCGGTGCCGAGATCTTCGTCCGCTGTCTGCAGGATGAGGGCGTGGATATCATCTTCGGGTATCCCGGTGGCGCGGTGTTGCACATCTACGACGCCCTGTACCGGCAGGACAAGGTGCAGCACATCCTGGTGCGCCATGAGCAGGCCGCGACCCACGCCGCCGACGGCTATGCGCGCGCCACCGGTCGCCCCGGCGTGGTGCTGGTGACCTCCGGCCCGGGTGCGACCAACGCGGTGACCGGCATCGCGACGGCCCACATGGACTCCATCCCGATGGTGGTGTTCACCGGCCAGGTGCCGACGCCGCTGATCGGCAACGATGCCTTTCAGGAAGTCGACAATATCGGTATCACGCGACCCTGCGTGAAGCACAACTTCCTGGTCAAGGACGTGCGCGATCTCGCCGAGACCATCAAGAAAGCCTTCTATATCGCCAGCACCGGCCGCCCCGGTCCGGTGGTGGTGGATATCCCCAAGGACGTGAGTGCACAGCGCTGCGAGTACAGCTATCCCAAGCGCGTCACCGTGCGTTCCTACAACCCGGTGGTGAAGGGTCACGCCGGCCAGATCAAGAAGGCCGTCGAGCTGCTCCTGACCGCCAAGCGACCGATGCTCTACACCGGCGGTGGCGTGATTCTGGACAATGCCAGCAAGACACTCATCGAGCTGACGCGGCTGCTCGACTTCCCGATCACCAACACCCTCATGGGGCTGGGTGCCTACCCGGCGACCGACAGGCAGTTCGTCGGCATGCTCGGCATGCACGGGACCTATGAGGCCAACATGGCGATGCACAGCTGCGACGTGCTCATCGCCATCGGCGCGCGCTTCGATGACCGCGTGACCGGCAACATCGAGAAATTCTGCCCAACCGCCAAGATCATCCACATCGATGTGGACCCGGCCTCCATCTCCAAGAACGTCAAGGTGGACGTGCCCATCGTCGGCGGTGTCGACAACGTGCTCAAGCAGATGATCAAGATGATCAAGGGGAGCGCTGAACGGCCCGATGCCGGGGCGCTCCAGGCGTGGTGGACGCAGATCGACGAATGGCGGGCGATGGACTGCCTGAAGTTTGACCGCTCCAGCGAGCTCATCAAGCCGCAATATGTGGTGGAGACGCTCTACAAGGTCACCAAGGGCGATGCCTACGTCACTTCGGACGTGGGTCAGCACCAGATGTGGGCCGCGCAGTTCTACAAGTTCGACAAACCACGGCGCTGGATCAACTCCGGCGGCCTGGGCACCATGGGCTTCGGTTTCCCAGCGGCGATGGGCGTGCAACTCGCCTACCCGGACGAGACGGTGTGCTGTGTGACCGGTGAAGGCAGTATCCAGATGTGCATCCAGGAGCTGTCGACCTGCCGCCAGTACGGGCTGCCCATCAAGATCATCAACCTGAACAACCGCTACCTCGGCATGGTGCGGCAGTGGCAGGAGTTCTTCTATCAGAAGCGTTACGCCATGTCGTATATGGAGTCGCTGCCGGATTTCGTGAAGCTCGCCGAAAGCTATGGCCATACCGGCATGCGCATCGAGAAGCCCGCCGACGTGGAAGGTGCGCTGAAGGAAGCCATGAAGATCCGTGACAAGGTCGTATTCCTGGACTTCATCACCGACCAGACCGAGAACGTCTACCCGATGATCCCGGCCGGCGCGGGTCAGAACGAGATGATTTTGATTTGATGCACATTAACCACGAAGGACACGAAGGATACAAAGGAAAATATTGTGAAACCATTTTCTTTTGTCTCGAATCACCTTCGTGTCCTTAGTGTCCTTTGTGGTTAACAGAGAACAAATATGCGGCATATCATTTCCATACTGGTCGAGAACGAGGCGGGGGCATTGTCGCGCGTGGCGGGGCTGTTCTCGGCGCGCGGCTATAATATCGAGTCACTGACGGTCGCGCCGACGGAGGATCCGTCACTGTCGCGCATGACCATCGTCACGCGGGGCACGGAGTCGATCATCGAGCAGATCACCAAGCAGTTGAACAAACTGATCGACGTGGTCAAGCTGATGGATATGACCGAGGGGCCTCATATTGAACGGGAGATGCTGCTCATGAAGGTGCGCGCCGAAGGCGCCGCACGCGCTGAGTTGAAGCGCCTGGCGGATATCTTCCGCGGCCGCATCATCGACGTGACCGGGGCTAGTTATGTCATCGAGCTTACCGGCACCGGCGACAAGATCGATGCCCTCATCCAGGCCGTCGACCCGGCACTGATCCTGGAGGTGGTGCGCTCCGGCGTGTCCGGCATCGCCCGTGGGGAAAGGGCATTGCGCTTATAACTGGAGATACGAGAGGCAAGAGACAAGAGACAAGAGACAAGTAAAATCTAAACAAACGGTTTTTACTTGTCTCTTGCATCTTGTATCTCATCGAAAAGAATTACAGACGTTTCGGAGTAACAGCCATGATGAATATCTACTACGATAAGGACTGCGACCTGTCCCTGATCAAGAAGCGCAAGGTAACGATCGTTGGCTATGGATCGCAGGGTCACGCCCACGCCAATAACCTGAAGGACTCCGGTGTGGACGTGACCGTCGCATTGCGTCCGGGTTCGGCCTCCGAGGCCAAGGCCAAGAAGGCCAAGCTGAAGGTCAAGGACATCGCGGCCGCCGTGAAGGGCGCCGACGTGGTGATGATCCTGGCGCCCGACGAGCATCAGCGCAAGGTCTATGACGAAGCCGTCGAACCGAACATCAAAAAAGGTGCCACGCTGGCCTTCGCGCACGGCTTCAACATCCATTTCGAGCAGATCGTACCGCGCGCCGACCTCGACGTGATCATGGTCGCGCCCAAGGGGCCGGGCCATCTGGTGCGCTCAACCTATACTCAGGGCGGCGGCGTGCCGAGCCTGATCGCGGTGTTCCAGGATGCCTCCGGCAAGGCCAAGGGCGTCGCGCTGTCGTATGCCTCCGCCAACGGCGGCGGCCGTGCCGGCATCATCGAGACCAGCTTTCGCGAAGAGACCGAGACCGATCTGTTCGGCGAGCAGGCGGTGCTGTGCGGCGGTGCCACCGCGTTGGTGCAGGCCGGCTTCGAGACGCTGGTGGAAGCGGGTTATGCGCCGGAGATGGCCTATTTCGAGTGTCTGCACGAGCTCAAGCTGATTGTCGATCTGATGTATGAGGGTGGCATCGCCAATATGCGCTACTCCATCTCCAATACCGCCGAGTACGGCGATCTGACCCGCGGTCCGCGCATCGTCACCGAGCAGACCAAGGCGGAGATGAAGAAGATCCTCACCGAGATCCAGGCCGGTGAATTCGCCCGGGAATTCATCCTGGAGAACCAGGCCGGGGCCGCGACCCTGAAGGCCAAGCGCCGTATCGGTCGCGAGCATCAGATCGAGGAGGTCGGCGAGCGCCTGCGCAGCATGATGCCCTGGATCAAGGCCAACAAGATCGTCGACAAGAGCCGCAACTGACGTTCATCACGGGGCGCGCTATACTGCGCGCCCCATTTTCCATCCTCTGGCTTACTCCATGGCTGCAAGCCGCTATCCACTGATCGCCCGTGAGGGCTGGCCGGTTATCTTTCTGCTGGGTTGCGCGGGTGTCTTCGTGTTCTGGCGGATCGACTGGGCCTGGTCGCTGCCGCTGTGGGGCGGCGTGCTGATCCTGCTGTTCATGTTTCGTGATCCGCCTCGACAGATCCCCTCCAACCCGCAGGCCATCGTCAGCCCCGCGGACGGTACTGTGACCGCGATCGAGACCGTTACCGATCCCTATCTCGAGCGGGAGGCGCAGCAGGTCTCGATTCGTATGCCGTCCTATGGCGTGTTCAGCACGCGCGCCCCCGCGGAAGGGAAGATGCTCGAACCGCGCCGCATTCCGGCATCCGATGGTCATCAGGGCGTGTGGTTGCGCACCGACGAGGGCGACGATCTCGTCATTGTCATGCACCGTGGGCCGCTACACAACGCACCACGTTGTTATGTCGGCTTCGGTGATCGCGTCGGCCAGGGACAGCGTTGCGGCTTCATCACCCTGGGCTCCACGATCGAGCTGTATCTGCCAGCCAACTGCCGTATGAAAGTGCAGCCCGGCGATCATGTCCGGGCCGGCACCGACATCATCGGTCTGCTGGTACACAAGTAACTGTCGCGGGCGGATGCTTGCAAGTTGCGCGGTCTTCCCGCAGGCTTTTCCGTGCCTGGTGAACGCCGCTGGCCGATCGCGCCGGCCCTGTGCGGTGAACCTTCAAGTCAATCCTGCAGGATGGAGATATGGATCAGGAACCCGTCAATCCCAAGACGCGCCGCGGTATCTATCTGCTTCCCAACCTGTTCACCACGGCAGGGCTTTTCGCCGGCTTCTACGGCATCGTGGCATCCATCGGTGGGCGCTTCGACGTGGCTGCACTGGCCGTGTTCGTTGCCATGATCATGGATGGAATCGACGGCCGGGTGGCGCGGCTGACCAATACGCAGAGCGAGTTCGGCGTACAGTACGACAGCCTCTCCGACATGGTGTGTTTCGGTCTGGCGCCGGCGCTGATCATGTATCAGTGGGCCCTGCGCGACATGACGACCTACGGCTGGTTCTGGGCCAAGATCGGCTGGCTCACGGCATTCATCTATGCCGCTGCCGCTGCGCTGCGGCTGGCGCGCTTCAATGCGCAGGTGGAGGCAGAGGACAAGCGTTATTTCCAAGGACTGCCGAGCCCTTCGGCAGCGGCGGTGGTGGTGGGGCTGGTGTGGACCGGCGCGGATATCGGTGCGGAGGGCGGCGATCTCGTCTGGGGGGCGTTCGCGCTGACGCTGATGGCGGGTCTGCTGATGGTGAGCAACTTCCGTTACTACAGCTTCAAGGAACTGGGCTTCAAGAACAAGGTGCCGTTCATGGTGTTGCTGCTGGCGGTGCTCATCCTGGTGTTCGCCTCCATCGACCCACCCAAGGTGCTGTTCTTCGGCTTCCTCACCTACGCCCTGTCGGGCCCCGTGATCACCCTCTGGCGCATCCGCCAGCGCCGCCGCGCCCGGCACGACCCACCGCCGCAGGATGACCCGCACAGCGGGGAATGACACCCGGGACTTTAACCGCGGGTAATGGCGGCCAGCTCGCGGCTGTTTTCGGCGAGGTGGAACAGCGCCGCGACGACGTGGCGATCGTATTTGGCCTCCGACTCGGCGAGCAACTGGTCCAGGGCCTGCCGGATGGGCACGGCGTCGCGGTAGGCGCGCGGGCTCACCAGGGCGACGAAGGCGTTGGCGACGGCGAGGATACGCGCGGTAAGCAGGATGTCCCGGCCGTGCAGGCCATGTGGGTAGCCGCTGCCATCCATCAGCTCCTGCTTCTGGGCGATCGTATCCAGCACCGGCCCCTCGAACTCCAGGCTGGAGAGGATGTCACGGGCGTAGCGTACGTGTTCCTTCAACGCCTCCTGTTCTGCATCGGACAGCGTCCCGGACTTGGTCAGAATCTCCTTGGGTACGAAGATCTTGCCGACGTTGGCGAGATTGGCGGCCATATCCAGCGCCTGCAGCTCCGGTGTCGGCAGCTTCAGTTCGCGGCCGACGGCGACCGCCACGGCGGCGGTGCGCGCCGAGTGGTTGGCCGAATAGGGGTCGTGTTTGTCGACGGCGCGCATCAGCGCCATGATCAACTGGCGCAGCAGGTTGGCACGCTTGCGTTCGGATTCGTGCAGGGCAGTGACGTCATGCAGCACCACCAGGGTGGCATCACCCGAACCGGCCGGATTCGGCAGGGGCAGGGCGGCACACTGATACAGACCCTCGCGGTCGCCGACGATGAACGATTCGGGCCGGGGTTCGGCGTCGGCGGGGCGGCTTACACAGGCCGCCATGCGCTGCGCGGTGTCCGGACCGAAGACACTCGCCAGCGTCTTACCGATCAGATCGGCCTGTGGCACGCCGATGGCGGTCTCCAGTGCACGGTTGGCGAACAGCAGACGGCCATCGACATCGATCAGGAACAGGCAGTCCGAGAGCGTGTCGGTCACACCATGCAGCAGACGTGATTGTGTTTCCAGCAGGCGCGTCTTCTCCTGCAGGCGTTCGGCCATCGCCCGGGCGCGCACGCTGCTGCCGTGGCGCCAGGCAGCGATCAGGGCGGCGCTGATGAAGAACAGTGTGAGCAGGAATACGCTCAGCAAAAAGCGCCGATGGTCGTCGGATTCCTTCAGGGCCTCCTTGGCATCGGTCTTTTGCAGCAGCACCCAGGGTGCGCCGCTCAGCGGCCGGCTGCTCATGAGTACGGGCACACCGCGGTAATCGGACAATTGCGCGAACCCCCCGGGGGCACGCAGGGCGTGGGCGGCGGCGAGATCGGGCGTATTCAGCGCCAGCCGTCGCCGGGTCGGCGGGCTGCCGTCGGCCAGCGGCGACAGATAGACGACCATGTCGTCCTGCGCCCGCACCAACAGGGTCTCGTCGTGTGGCGTGGGGGTGCCGCGATTGGCGAGCAGGGGATACAGTTCGGTGGCCGGTTTGAGGCCGTACAGCACGCCGACCGGGCCGCTCCCGGTTTCCGCCTGCAATCCTGCTACCGCGCCGACCGGCACGACGAAGCCGACGGTGGCCTGAGCGGTGGCGTTGAGGCGCAGATCGCGCAGCGCCGGCCGGTTGGTATCCAGGACCTGCTCGATCCGGACGCGATCCTCGGGATCGATCGGTGGCATGCCAGGCGTCGCCACCACGACGCGGCCCTCGTGATCGAGCAGTGCCAGGCCGCGGGTTCCGGTGGCGGGGACATTGGCACGAATCACCGGCTCGGCCTCGCCGGGCATGTGATAGCCGTTGCGCTCCGCCGCGGCATAGATGAGGTTGCGCAGATAGCCGAGCTGCGCGGGTTCGATGGACGGATCGCTGGCGGCGGCCGCTGCCAGTTGGCTCAGATAGAGTTGCAGGGAGGCGTTGTTGGCCAGTTCCTGCAGGCCGCTGAACTGCCGGGCGAGCCAGTCGTCGATGGCTGCGGCGCGTGTATCGGCGACCAGCCCCAGGCGGATCCGCCAGTCGGTCAGGTCGCGATCTCGCTCCAGGTCGAGATAGGAAAAGATCAGCCACAGGCCGCCGAGTACCAGCACGATCAGGATCGTCACGCCGGCGAGTATGGGGGTGCGTGGAGAGCGAGGCAGATTCAACAGGGCAGTCCTTGGGTATTGTTGTCGTTCGTCGGTGCGGTCATAGCCTGGGCGTGTGTATCCACCAGTGCGCTTCGTTGATGGAATAGACCGGCACGTAGTGGATGATGTCGTTGTGCCGGACCACCTTCTCGATCTGATTGTCCAGTATAAAGATCTCGCCGTCCTGATAGACCGCCAGCACGGCATGCGGGATACGCAGGTTGGTATCCTGCAGGACGACGATGCGCAGCCTGTCGGTGTCGATCCCCAGCCAGCGCAGCGAGAACAGCTTGGTGATGGCGTAGTCCTCGCAGTCCCCGCCATTGTAGAGAAATTCGCGCGCCACGGCCCAATAGTCCTCGATGCCGTAGTTGTCGAGGTCCAGAACGTACGTCTTGCGGTTGGCGTACTCATTCACACGCTGCAGCTGCTCGGCACGCGGCAGGCTACGGATGGAATCGAGGAAGGTCAGCCAGGCACGCAGATGGCAGCGGTTGAAGTGTGCCTCATCACAGTCGGCCTCGGGGACGTCGAGCCGGAGATGGCGTTCCAGGGCCGCCAGCCATTGCCGGAAGGGTGCAAGATCGGTCTGCTCGGTCTCGGCATGGCCAAACAGCGCCGGGGGTGTTCCAGGGTTCGCCGCCACGCCAGCGCTCCAGCTGCCCGCCGCGAGCCACATGAGCCCGAGGGCGATGGCCAGGGTCGCGCCGGCACCCTGCCTGCGGCATGGTCGACGCCCCGTCATTGCTGGACACCTTGTGGTTTCGGTAACATAGGCCTTTCAAGAACAAGCCGAAGTGGGGGCTCGCCTCCGCCGGATTACACCCGACATAACAAGGGGGAGTCAATGCAAAGGGATATCACCCACGCGGTGGGAGGGTCGTTGCTGGGCTTGATCGGTGGCCTGGTGATGGGGGCGGTCAGTGCAGTGGCCGTCGCCCAGACGGATGGGGCCGACGCGGTCGATGCGAACGAAGAACTCTTCAAGAAGGGCATGCAGGCGCTGGAGGATGACCGACTGAAATCGGCCATCGAGGCCTTCCATTCCATTCTGAGCGATCAGCCGAGTCTGCACCGGGCACGCCTGGAACTGGCCGTCGCCTACTATCGTGCCTTCCGCTACGACGAGGCCCAGAGGCTCGCGCAGGAGGTGTTGGACGATCCGACCACACCCCCCGAAGTGCGCGTGACCATCCTCGCCTTCCTGGCACAGCTCAAGCAGGATCAGCAGAGCTTCGCCGTGCGCCACCACGTGGAGCCGTCCATGTCGCTGGGCTACATGTACGACTCCAACGTCAATGTCGGTCCGGCGTCCGACGTGGTGCAGATCGGTGATCAGACCCTGACCCTGGTGGAAGGGAGCGAGCGCAGCGACAGCGCCGTAGTGCTCGGTGCCGGCGTCACGCACCGCTATCAGCCCGGCAAGACCTTCGAGGTTGGTGAGCGGACGGCGCTGTTCCTCTGGCAGAGCGATCTCGGTCTGTACCACCGCGAATACGATACCGAAGGCGAGTTCAACCTGTCGGTGCTGTCGGCGAGTACCGGTCCGGCCTGGGTGGTACTGCGGCACTGGCGCGCCAATGTGGCGGTGCGTGCCGAGTACATCTGGCTGGGCAATGCCAAGCTGGCGCTGTTCACCTCGCTGAACCCGGCTGTCACCTGGCAATTCAAGGATGGCGAACTGACCTGGGACGCGACCGTCACCGACCGCAACTATGCGGACGACCGGCCCGTTGCCGAGGGCGGTGACGCCGGCCGCGAGGGTACCTACTGGGCGACCGGGCCATCGCTGGGGCATTACTTCATGCAACGCAAGCTGGCAGCGCAGGTGGGCGTGCGGGCCGTCCAGTTCCGTGCCGACGACGACCGCTTCGGCTACGACGGCTACGATGCCTTCGCCGGCGCCAACCTCAAGGCCTGGACGGGCGGCTCGCTGTTCGCGCGGCTCAGCTACCGTGATCTGGACTATGACGGTGTCGAACCGATACCCGGGGTAGCGCGAGATGAGACCGAACGCCGGGTGTCGATCGGTTTCCAGCACGAGTTCCGCGATGGCTACCTGAACAAGTGGGCGCTGAGCGGCGGGCTGCAGTACACCAAGAACGAATCCAATATCTCGATCTACGATTACGATCGGCGCCAGTTCATGTTGAATCTGGGCAAGACCTTCTGAGTACAGGACGGCACCGCCGAGCGTCGGATTTCTTAACTGGAGGTTATTGATCTGACGCCCGGCATAAAATATATCTGCTTGTTATATAAATATTTATCCTCTGGTCGGCGCCGTCTTTATAGAGCAATAGTCGGATAAACTTACACTTCCGGTTTTCCAGATCCTTAGTGGTTAGCGTGTAACACACTGTTTTAGAAAGGTAATAATCTTTTTTGTGACGTATGGCGCAAAACTTGCTCTCCTCTCGGCAAATCCATTGGCGCGCCGTGTTCCGCGCAGGCCGTGAATAGATACCGGGGGAGACTCGTATGAACTTCAGCAAGCCGTTGCTGACATTGGGTATTTTTGCTGCTTTGGCCGGTATTTCGGGGGGTGCCGCAGCTGTCGCCAAGGATGCGGATGACGATTCCGTATACCGCTGGGGTCGCTGGGCGGTACTGGCGCCAGCGGCGGGGACCGAAGACCTGCTCGCCTTCGCCCCGGCGGGAAGCAATGATCTCGACCGCTGCGAGGCCGCCGCGAACTGCCCCGAGCCCCAGGCGGAGGCCGAGCCGGGACCCACGCCGGAACCCGTCGTTCAAGTCCCCTGTGCAGCGGGTGCGGCCTGCGGCTTCACCCGCATCGATCGGCGCAACCCCGACGGTTCGACGGACGACAGCACCACCGGTCTGTTCGCGCTCGAACTCCAGGCCGACGGTGAGGGCGGTGGAACGGTGGGTTTCCGTGTGAATCCCGGCGAACCCGGCGAGATCGCCTCGGGGGATCTGCCGGCCACGATCGGGCCGACCCGGTTCCGCTCCACGGATCTGGATGATCCTTCGCAGGCCGGTGGCCGCATCGTTGCGGGTGAGACCGATATCGTGGAAGGCTTCTGGCGGCAGATCACCGGGTCTGCGCTGGACGGTGAATTCAGGGTGGGTACCGCCGCGACCGCGGGCGAGATGGCCGCGCTCATGGACCAACTCGACCTTGGCGGCGCGGTCGTCGGCGTCTATGAAGGGTCGACGGCGAGCAGCATGCGCGGCGCGACCGATGTGCGCATGACCATGAATTTCGGTACCTCCGAGTGGACCGGCCAGTTCACGGGCTCCCAGGTCCAGTTCGACGCCGGTGGCCAGATCCAGGATTCGGGCTTCGTGTCCGATGCCGCCCGCTTCAGCAGCAATATCGCCACCGGTACGGTCCAGGGTGCGTTCGTGAACGCCGGCCATAACGCCATCGGCGCCTTCGAGGTGACGGACACGGCCGGTATCCACGATGCTGACGTCTTCAACGCCGGCCTGCAGCCAATGTCACCGCGCTGAGGCGACGCGGGGTGCGTCAAGGTGTACACCCCGCGCCATAGTGGGCCGCTGGCGGCGACGTAGCGACGACTGAAATTTTCAGGCATCTCCCGGCCAGGAAAGACACGGAACGAGAAACCCGCCATAGCGTCTGCTTCCATGCTCTCCCCATACCTCGCAGAGTGGGATGGTATAACCGCGACACCGCCCCTCTTGGCAGGACGCCAGCACGTGGTTTATAGTCGGGCTACGTTCATTCAGACGGAATCGAGCAACTCCTTCGACATGGCGCACATGCCCCACAAGCCGATCACCTCGCCGCCACGCGCCCTGCGTGCCGCGATTGCTGGCCTGCGCCTGAACCTCCTGCTGCTGCCCTAGGCAGCGCATACCTTTCCCCTTTATTTCATTGAATTTTCCACCGCCCGGCGCGCAGACCGGCACATGCTCTGTTATATTGACGCGCCAGGTGGGACCCCCCGGCCGGACCCGGCGGCCGGAACCCGATGGAGTCAGACAGCTATGAGTCAGCCAGACAAACTCATCATTTTCGACACGACCCTGCGCGACGGCGAACAAAGCCCCGGCGCGTCCATGACCCGCGATGAGAAGGTCCGTATCGCCAAGGCGCTGGAGCGCATGCGTGTGGACGTGATCGAGGCCGGTTTCCCGGTCGCCAGCCGCGGCGATTTCGAGGCCGTCGAGGCCGTCGCCCGCGCCGTGCGCGACAGCACCGTCTGCGGGCTCGCGCGCGCGCTCGACAAGGACGTCGACTGTGCCGGCGAGGCGCTCAAGCCGGCCAGCAGCGCGCGTATCCATACCTTCATTGCGACCTCACCCATCCATATGAAGCTGAAGCTGCGTATGGAGCCCGATCAGGTGGTCGAGCAGGCAGTGCGCGCCGTCAAGCGGGCCCGACAGTACACCGACAACGTGGAATTCTCCCCCGAGGACGCTGGCCGTTCAGAGTTTGATTTCCTCTGTCGCATCATCGAGGCGGTGATCGACGCCGGTGCCCGCACGGTCAACATCCCGGATACCGTCGGCTACAATCTGCCGCAGCAGTTCGGTGAACTGATCCGGCGGTTGATCGAGCGCGTGCCGAACTCCGACAAGGCAGTATTCTCCGTGCATTGCCACAATGACCTCGGCCTGGCGGTGGCGAATTCGCTGTCCGCAGTGCTCAACGGCGCGCGTCAGGTCGAATGCACCATCAATGGCCTGGGTGAGCGCGCCGGCAACGCCGCACTCGAGGAGGTCGTCATGGCGGTGCGCACCCGCCGCGACCTGTTCTCCTGCGATACCGGCCTCGACACCACCCAGATCATGACCTGTTCGCGGTTGGTGTCCTCGATCACCGGCTTTCCGGTGCAGCCGAACAAGGCCATCGTCGGCGCCAACGCCTTTGCACACGAGTCCGGTATCCATCAGGACGGGGTGCTCAAGAGCCGCGAGACCTACGAAATCATGCGCGCCCAGGACGTCGGTTGGGCGGCCAATCGCATCGTGCTGGGTAAGCATTCGGGCCGCAACGCCTTCCGCAGCCGGCTGGTCGATCTCGGCATCGACTTCGCATCTGAGGAGGCCCTGAACGAGGCCTTTGCGCGCTTCAAGGATCTGGCCGACAAGAAGCACGATATCTACGACGAGGACCTGCAGGCGCTGGCCTCCGAGGCGCAACTCGCCGCGGAGCACGAACGCTTCAAGCTGGTGGCGCTCAAGGTCTGCTCAGAGACGGGCGAAATCCCTTTGGCCGAGATCACCCTGGCGGTCGATGGCGAGGAGCTGCATGCGTCGGCCCGGGGGAGCGGCCCGGTGGATGCATCCTTCCGCGCCATCGAGGCGATCGTTGCGAGCGGCACCGAGCTGCAGCTCTATTCGGTCAACAACATCACCAGCGGCACAGACTCGCAGGGCGAGGTGACGGTGCGGCTGGAGAAGGGCGGGCGTATCGTCAACGGCCAGGGGGCCGATACCGATATCGTCATCGCCTCCGCCAAGGCCTACATCAATGCCCTGAACAAGGTATTGGCGACGCCGGCGCGCGAGCACCCGCAGCTGGGGGATGTATGACAAGGGCAGGTGCTAGGTTCTAGGTGCTAGGGCCGAGGAGGGGGCTGAGGAGTGGTGGCAGAACGGCAGGCTGGGTATCTGCGCGCGATGGGCATCGAGGTGTGGCGGCGGCGCGGCGTGCCGCCGCCACCCGTGGCGGTGGCCGGGATCCCTACCGATGCCGACGAGCCGGACGACTGGGCGGCGTTGCAGGCTGAAGTCGCGGCCTGCACCCGTTGCGAGCTGCATCGCACCCGCACCCAGACGGTATTCGGCGTCGGCAACCCCGCTGCCGACTGGCTCATCATCGGCGAGGCACCGGGTGCCGAGGAGGACCGGCGCGGCGAGCCGTTCGTCGGCCATGCCGGACAGCTGCTCGACAACATGCTGGCGGCAATCGGCCTCGATCGACAGACGGTCTACATCGCCAACCTCCTCAAGTGCCGTCCCCCCGGTAACCGCGACCCACAGGTCGGCGAGGTCACCTGCTGCGAGCCCTATCTGCAGCGCCAGATCGCCCTCATCCGGCCGCGCCTGATCTTGGCGGTCGGGCGCATCGCAGCCCAGAATCTGCTCAAAACCGACCTGCCGTTGAAGCGCCTGCGCGGGCACGTTCACCCGTACGGCCCGCTGCACATCCCGGTGATCGTCACCTACCATCCGGCCTACCTGCTGCGTACGCCGGCGGACAAGCGCATGGCCTGGGAGGATCTCCAGTTCGCGGTGCGCGTGCTCCATGAGCGTGCGGTGGAGGGCGGGCAATGAGCGCCATCCTGCGATCGGCGGACAGCAAATTTCGTCCCATGGCCGAGGCTGACCTCCCGGAGATCATGGAGATCGAGCGCCGTGCCTACCCCTACCCCTGGACGATCGGTATCCTGCGCGACTGCCTCCGGGTCGGCTACACCTGCTGGCTGTACGAGCGGCGCGGCGTGATCCAGGCCTACGGCGTCATGAGCATCGCCGCCGGCGAGGCGCATGTCCTTAATCTGTGTGTGCGCCCCGAATCGCAGGGCAGCGGCTTCGGGCGCGGGATGCTCACCCAACTGATCGCCCTGGCCCGCCGGCATGGCGCCGACACCCTGTTGCTCGAGGTGCGGCCGTCCAACCCTGCCGCCCTGCACCTCTATCAGAGCCTGGGCTTCAACGAGGTCGGCTCGCGCAAGAATTACTATCCGGCCGAGCAGGGACGCGAGGACGCACTGATCTTCGCACTGAGTCTGTGAACTGCAGGCAAAGCGCCACGGAAAACACGGATCGCCCGCATGCGGCCGGAGGTCAATGGTGCTTGGTTGAACCTTTCTTGACCACAGAAGCACACGGAATGACACGGAAAAGGGCTCATTGTGCAAGGCCCGGAGACCAAACTACGGGGAGATGACCCCGGGTTTACGCTGTGTATTCTTTCCGTGTCGTTCCGTGGGTTCCGTGGCTGACTTGCCGATGCCGTGGCCGGCTCGCCTGCGGTGCGTTTCCGTCGCGCCCCCATCGCACCCCCATCGCGTGGAGACGCCCGATCCGGTACAATGCCGCGGCATTCCTGAGCTGCGTACCCCATGTCCGATCTGACCCGTGAAGCGGCCCGCCGCCGCACCTTCGCCATCATTTCCCATCCCGATGCCGGCAAAACCACGCTGACGGAGAAACTGCTGTTGTTCGGCGGCGCCATCCAGCTCGCCGGCACCGTCAAGGGCCGCAAGGCCGCACGCCACGCGACCTCCGACTGGATGGATCTGGAGAAGCAGCGCGGCATCTCCGTGTCCTCGTCGGTCATGCAGTTTCCCTACAAGGGCTGCATGGTCAACCTGCTGGACACGCCGGGCCACGAAGATTTCTCGGAAGACACCTATCGCACCCTGACGGCGGTCGACTCGGCGCTCATGGTGATCGATGTGGCCAGGGGTGTGGAGGAGCGCACCATCAAATTGATGGAGGTCTGCCGGTTACGTGACACACCCATCATGACCTTCATCAACAAGCTCGATCGCGAGGGGCGCGAGCCCGTCGACCTGCTCGACGAGGTGGAGGCGGTGTTGAAGATTCAGTGCGCGCCCGTCACCTGGCCGATCGGCATGGGCAAGCGCTTCAAGGGCGTCTATCACCTGATCGACGACAGCGTGCACCTGTACACGCCCGGCAAGGGTAGTGTGCGGCAGGACATGACCGTCATCCACGGGCTGGACAATCCGCTACTCGACGAGGTGCTCAGCGGTCAGGCCGCGGACCTGCGCGAAGAGATCGAGCTGGTGCGCGGTGCCAGCCATGCCTTCGATGCCCAGGCCTACCTCGCTGGCACCCAGACGCCGGTGTTCTTCGGTTCGGCCATCAACAATTTTGGCGTGCAGGATCTGCTCGATTTTTTCGTCCAGCACGCGCCTGCGCCGCTGCCACGCGCCACCCTCACCCGCACGGTGGAGCCGACCGAGCCGAAATTTACCGGCTTCGTGTTCAAGATCCAGGCGAACATGGATCCGCAACACCGCGACCGCATCGCCTTCCTGCGCGTCTGTTCCGGGAGCTATCAGAAGGGCATGCGCGCACGCCACGTGCGCATCGGCCGCGACGTGCAGATCGCCAATGCCCTGACCTTCCTCGCCTCTGAGCGCGGTCATGTGGAAGAGGCCTGGCCGGGTGACATCATCGGCCTGCACAACCACGGCACCATCCGTATCGGCGATACCTTCACCCAGGGTGAGGATCTGAAGTACACCGGCATCCCGAGCTTCGCGCCGGAGCTGTTCCGGCGCGCCATCCTGCGCGACCCGCTGCGCATGAAAGCCCTGCAGAAGGGACTCGCACAGCTGTGCGAGGAAGGCGCCACCCAGCTGTTCCGGCCGCTGAAGAACAACGATCTGATCCTCGGTGTGGTGGGCATCCTGCAGTTCGATGTCGTCGCCCATCGCCTGCGCGGCGAATATAACGTCGAGTGCAGCTTCGAGAACGTCGCAGTGGCGACTGCGCGCTGGGTCGAATGCGACGACTCCAAGGCCATGCAGCGCTTCCGCGAGAAGGCCTACGAGCACCTCGCCATCGATCAGGGCGGGGATCTGGTCTACATCGCGCCCACGCGCGTCAATCTCGATATGGCCATGGAGCGCCATCCCGAGGTACGGTTCTTCGCTACCCGCGAGCATTGACCACCCATCGCGTCGTGCCGGTCACGCCGTGGCGGAATTCCACGACGCACCACCTTCATTGAGCCACCCCGGCTCCGGGCCCTGCGCCCTTTCGACCCTGGTAAAGAATCCCTGATCAATGTTTGCGTTGGCAGTCCTGCGGCAGCGGGGGATCCAGAGGTCCGAAGCCTGAATTCCGACGTCCGCTGGAGCCGCGAATTGTTTGCCCCTTCTTTAGTTTGACTTATGTCGTCTTTTGATCAGGTCGTCCGCAACATATCTCCTGACTTGCCGAAACGGATCCCAAGGTCGGCAGGAACTCCGACCCAGCCAATGGACCACCTGCAAACAGCGGAGATCTTGAGCAGCGGGTGGCAGAACACGTTCTTTTGGGGAGCATAACTTATGGAATCGACGCGGATACCCGGCAGGGAACCTGGTGGGGGGTCTGGCGCGCAGTGGCGCCTGTGGTTGGCCGGCATGCTGTTGACCCTCACGTGCGGGACGCAGGGTGCCAGCGCCGACGATCTCTCTTATCTCGATGCGCTGGAGGCCGAGGCCGACAGGCTCGAACTGCTCTCGGACGCCGAACGCATGGATGGCGAGGCGGAGGTTGCAGCCGTTGCCTCCACGAGGCCGGGTGCCGTGCCGAGTGCGCCGGGGCGTACCGAATTACCGGCGGGCCTCAGTCGAGAGCAGTTCGAGGCGGTCCTGGTTCATTACCGCGGGACCTACATGCTCTATGAGAAGTTGTCGGAGTCGGCACGCGTGCGCGTCTTTGATGTCTACAACCAGGACAACCGAATCGCGGAAATCCGCCGCCGGGTGGTCGAACTCCTATGAGGATTCATTCTATGTACCGCAACATCACCCCTCGTGCCCTGGCCGCGTCATTGTTGGTCGGGTGCCTTTCCTGGTCGCTTTTCGCCGTCGCGGCCGAGCCCACCATCGAGGTCAGAATCGCCAAGGACCTGCCCTACGCAGATGTGCAGCACCAGGGTAAGACGCTGCGCATTCAGCGCAATCAGGACCAGGAAAATATGCTCACGGGCGGTTTCGCCAAGACGTCCCGCAAGTGTCCACCGTTCTGCATCCACCCGATGGAGGTGGCACCGGGCGTTGTTACCGTCGGTGAGATTGAACTGGTCGATTTTCTGCGTATTCGCGTACACGGCGGGACCGGCATCGTAATCGATGCACGTACACCATCCTTCTTCGAGAAGGGTACGATCCCGGGGTCGATCAATATCCCGTTCACCGCATTCGAGCTCGATCCGCAGTCCGAGGACTTCCGCGCGGTGATGGCGCAGTTGGGGGTGCAGCCGGCAACGGGCGAGGCATCGGCGTGGGATACGCTGGTGCGGAAGACGACGGCGGTATTCGGTGATGCTGAGGAGGTCTCGCCCTGGGACTTCAGCCGGGCACAGGAACTTGTGCTGTGGTGCAACGGCCCATGGTGCGACCAGTCGCCACGTGCCATTCGGGCGCTCCTCCAGAACGGTTACCCGCCGGAGAAAATCCGCTATTACCGCGGGGGCATGCAGTTATGGCAGGCGCTGGGCTTCAACGCCGTGATTCCGGACATTTGATCGAACAGTTCGGTGTGAGTGGGAGCCGACAGAGGCGGTAGCGAAGCTACCGCCTTTTTCGTGGGTGACGTGCCGGCGGTCGCGGCGACCGATGCGCACGGGTCGGTCCGTGCGTACAATGGGCCGGAATCGGACGGTACTCGTGCCGGCCGCGATTTTTTGGAGCCGCTGATGAACCGCAACCTCCCGGGACAGGTCTTTGATCGAAGGGTAGTGCGTGCCGGCAGTGGTACGTATGCGCGCGGAAAGGTGGACGGACGCATGCCGTCCCCCGGCTGAATGGCTCGCGGCAGATCCCGGCAGCGGGGTACTTGGCGTACGTGGGCTCTGCGCCTGCTGGTGCTCCTGGTGGTCGGCCCGCTGGTGCTCGTGCTGCCATTGCGCTGGATTGACCCGCCGACCAGTGCCTTCATTATTCAGCGTCAGATCGATCTGTGGGTTGCGGGCTCTGCGCAACGCGTAGCCCATGAATGGGTGGACTGGCAGGCATTGCCGCCGGCGCTGCCGCTCGCCGTGGTCGCGGCCGAGGACCAACATTTTCCGCAGCACTTCGGCTTCGATCTCGATGCCATCGCCGCGGCCGTACAGGGGGGCGCGGACGGTGGTCGCCTGCGCGGCGCCAGTACCATCAGCCAACAGGTCGCCAAGAATCTCTTCCTGTGGTCCGGCCGCAGCTGGGTGCGCAAGGGGCTGGAGGCCTATTTCACTGTGCTGATCGAACTCACCTGGCCGAAGCGGCGTATCCTTGAGGTCTATCTCAACATCGCACAGTTCGGCGACTCCGTGTTCGGTGTCGGTGCAGCCGGCCCGCATTTCTTCGACCGGCCCGCACGCCAGCTGGATGCGTACGAGGCAGCACTGCTGGCCGCAGTGCTGCCGAACCCCGTACGGTTCCGTGCCGATGCCCCTTCACCCTATGTGTACGGTCGCGCTGCCTGGATCCGCACACAGATGCAGCAGCTCGGATCGGACTATCTCGCCGGGCTGTAGGTGGGGTGAAGAAATCCTTGGCCACGGAAGCACACAGAACTACTCGAATGGCACAAAAATTCGCGATGTGGCAGTGCGCAGTGATCACGACGCTGCTGGGATGAGATGGTGACTGCGAGTTTTCTGGTCTTTTCCGTGTGCTTCCGTGGCCAAAATGGTCTTAGGATTTTCAGTACAGTTTGGCCACCGGCACCACCACCGACGATGACGATACGGTGCAGGGAGCGGGGCATTCAGTCATGGTCGCGCGCCTCTCAGCCCTGTATCAGTTGATCGAAGGCCGCTTCGATCAGAGCGACGGTACGCATCAGTTCTGCCTCGGCATAGGGCCGGGGCGCGTGTCGGCCCCACACCGGTGCAGGCCAGGCCGGGTCGGTATGATGACGGACGATGTGATGGATATGCAGCTGCGGTACCGCGTTGCCGAGATTCGCGACATTCATCTTGTCGGCGGAGAAGGCCCGGGCCAGTGCCTGGGCGACGAAGGCGGACTCCTCCATCAGCTGGCGGCGGTCGTCCGGGGTGAGCTGATACATCTCAGTGATGCCGACGCGCTCCGGCACCAGTATCAGCCACGGGTAACTCCTATCGTTCATCAGCAGGACCCGGCAGAGCTGAAGCCGGCTCAGTGGGATGCAGTCTTCGGCCAGCCGGGGGTGGAGTTCGAACACGCGGGGTCTCCCGGTGAATGCGTTTGGCACGCACTATGTTGAAAAATCATTTTTGCCATGGCATCACACGAGGACACATGAACAATGTCCTCTGCTTCACCCAGGCACCTTCCTGACTGGGGCGATGGCGGACAGCCATTGCAGGGATACCCTGTGTATCCGTGGCAAGTGTTTTTCAGAATCATACCAGCGAACCCATCCCGACATCGCGGATTGCGCTTCAGGTCACATCACGCGACCGCCCGCACTGCCAGCAGGCGTCAAACTGCGGCTCGCAGACCGTGCCGCAGTGCCGGCAGGTCCAGTCGGCCGCAGCCGGCGCAGCGTCCCGCGACTCCGCCTCGATGATCTCCCGCGCACGGGCCGCGTCGATGTCCGCGACCCACAACTCCGGCCAGCAGTCGAACACCGGCAGATCGCCGGCCCCGCCCATCAGAAATTCGTTGCGTACTTCGCAGGCGATGCCGGTGGTCTGCAGGATGTTCTTGAAATGATGCACCAGCAGGTGGTCGCCGGCGCTGAATACCCGCTTCATGGCCGCGCCCCGTGACGGATGATCCAGCACTGGTGGATCTTCTTGTTGGAGAAATCCTCCGGTACGGTCTGACGCGAAATATCACGGATGTCGCAGCCGGCCAGGGCCGCGGCGTCCAGACGGAAGCCGCGCCGGTTGTTGGAAAAAAACAGCTCGCCACCGGGTGCGAGCAGCCGCAGGCAGCCCTCGATCAGACGTACGTGGTCGCGCTGCACGTCGAGCACACCCTCCATGCGCTTGGAGTTCGAGAACGACGGTGGATCCATGACGATCAAATCGTACTGTGCCTGTGCGGATGCGGCATCTTCCAGGAACTGGAAGACATCGGCACGCACCAGCCGGTGCGCCGCCGGGTCCAGACCGTTGAGCGCGAAGTTGCGCCGGCTCCAGTCCTGATAGGTGTTGGACATGTCCACGGTGATCGATACCGGCGCACCGCCGGCTGCGGCATAGACGCTGAAGCTGCCCGTGTAGGCGAACAGGTTCAGAAATCGCTGGCCGGCGGCACGCTCGCGCACCAGGCGCCGGGTATTGCGGTGATCGAGGAACAGGCCGGTATCCAGGTAGGCGTCGAGGTTCACCCAGAACTTCAGGCCCTGCTCCTCGACGACGAAGTCTTCACCGCTGTGGCCGGTCTTTTCGTACTGCTCCAGCCCGCGCTGGCGGCGGCGCTGCTTGAAGTGGATGTACTTGTGCGGTAGTTCCAGGATGGTCTTCACCACGCGGAGGCAGTCCTCGCGCCAGTCCTGGTATTCGCGCTCACCCGCCGCCCAGTCGGTAGCGTATTCCTGCAGATGGACATGCGCGCCGTAGCGGTCGATCGTGAGCGGAAACTCGTGCAGGTTGCGGTCATAGATACGGTAGCAGGACAGGCCCTGACGGCCGGCCCATTTGTCCCAATGCCTGGCATTCTTGCGCAGACGGTTGGCGAAGGCTTCGGACTTGCTCATGGAGACAGTCGGGCGTCGGGTGGTGTGCGGGTGACGGTATGCGGTTGCGGCGGGTGACCTGCAAGCTGTGATCGCTATCATACCGGTGACCGGGTGGCGATTCACTCGATCGGCGACTTATGTCCAGACGATGGTTGCAAAATCGGGTCGAACCTTTTATATCTACCACACCTTCTGTGAATAACAGGCAGATCAAACCCCGCATGGAGTGCCTGGAGGGGGTTTCCAAAGGACTGGTGCAATGCCCGCGCCCAGAACATGCCGGAGGAGACCAAACAGATGGGTCAGGATATTCCCGTTTCACGCCTGAAATCCACCGCCGAAACCCGCCCCAGTTCGAGTTCCAACCCCAGCCCCAAACCCGAAGCCGCCGATATCATCGTCGCCTACCTCGAACAGCTGGGCGTCGAGTACGTCTTTGGCGTGCCTGGCGGCGCCATCGAGCCCTTGTTCAATGCCCTGGCCCGCAGCGCTCGCCGCGGTGGACCGCGCGTCGTCGTCGCCCGCCACGAGACCGGCGCGGCCTTCATGGCCGACGGCTATGCCCGCAACAGCGGCAGGCTGGGCGTGTGCTGCGCCACCACCGGCCCGGGCGCGACCAATCTCATCACCGGTGTCGCCTCGGCCTACGAGAATCACATCCCCCTGCTGGTCATCACCGCGCAGACGGCGCTGGCCTCGTTCGGGCGCGGGGCCCTGCAGGAGTCATCCTGCACCGGTGTCAACACCGTCGGGATGTTCGAATACTGCACGCGCTATAACACTCTGGTATCGCACCCCGACCAGCTCGAGCCCAAGCTGTCGGCGGCTATCATGGCGGCCTTCCAGACGCCGGTTGGGCCCAGCCACATCAGCCTGCCCCTGGATCTCCTGCGCAGTCCGGCGACGGTGGCGGCACCATCCTACGACCTGGCCAGCCTGCTGCAGGCGGACAAGGTCTACGATCCGGAAGCCATCGCGGTCCTCAAGGAGGAACTGGCCCAGGCACGCGGCGTGGTCTTCGTGATCGGCGAGGGCGCGGGCGAGGCCATCGGTACCATTCTGGAGATTGCACTAGCCATAGGGGCGAAGCTCGTCGTGACGCCGCACGGCAAGGGCTTCGTCAGTCCCTATCACCCGCTGTTCCGCGGTGTGATCGGCTTCGCCGGCCACACCTCTGCGATCCAGGCATTGCTGGATCCGAACGTCGATACCGTCATTGCCGTGGGCACTGCCCTGACCGAGTCGGCCACCGATGGCTGGAATGCGGACCTGATCCTGAACCGGCGCCTGATTCACATCGATGCCATCGAAAGCAATCTGACCAAGTCGCCCATGGCCAGGCTGCACGTGCGCGGCCATCTGGCGTCGATTTTCGACGAGCTGGCGCGGCGGATGAAGGCCGCGGATATCTACAGCCTGGTACCACCGAAAAATGAGCTGAGACAGGAACAATCGAAGCCCCCGCGAGTGGCGCAGCTGCGCCGTTTGCCGAACGTCGAGCTCGAGGATGCTGCTAAGCACGAAGATGATTCGACGCCCATCAAGCCGCAACGTTTGATGCACGACTTGACTCGCCTGTTTCCACCCCATACTCATTATCTTGTAGATTCCGGCAATAGCATGACCTGGGCTATACATTACCTGCACCCCTACGATCGCCGCCTCGCCGGTCGCCGCGATGTCAAAGGCAGCATTTTCTGGGCGCCGCTGGAGTTCGCATCAATGGGCTGGGCGATCGGCGCATCCATCGGCGCTGCTTTGGCAAAACCCGAAACGCCTATCGTGTGCATCACCGGCGATGGCAGTGTGCTGATGTCCGGACAGGAACTGACCGTTGCGATAGAACAGGGACTCACGGTGATCTTCGTGATCCTGAACGACAGTGCCCTGGGGATGGTCAAGCACGGCCAGCGGCTGTCCGGTGCGGAGCCCATAGGCTTCCAACTTCCTCGTGTGGACTTCGCAGCCCTGGCAGGGGCGCTTGGTGCGCAGGGGCTGGTCATTGAATCCCCCGCAGATCTCGAAGCGCTCGATATTCCTACCCTCTGTGCTCGAAGAGGCCCGACGGTGCTGGATATTCGAGTGGATCCGGAGGAGATTCCTCCCATGGCCAGCCGCATCCGGATGCTGAACACGTCGGCAGAGGATGCCAAGGTGTCGCATTAAAATTTTCCGGGATGTATTTGGACATCGATCTCAAGTAGCATAGCATCAAGGTCGATAGGCTCGGGTGCGCCGAGGCAACGGAGGTTATTGTGCACCCCCCGAGCATTACCACCGTCAAGCAGTTTCCCCTGTGGATGCTTTTCATAGCCGGGCTTGCGGGCGGCCACCACCTGCGGGCTGCTACGCCCGAGGAAGCCGAGCTGGCGCTCTCCTACGGCGACCATGACTTCGTGACCATCGCCACGGGCGTGGCGCAGCCGCTGTCCACCGCGCCGGCCGTGGCGACCGTCATCACGGCGGACGACATCCGTCGCATGGGCGCGCTGGATCTGAATCAGGTCCTGGCCACGGTGCCGGGCCTCCACGTCGGACTGTCCTCCTACCGGTTTTCGCCGGTATATTCCTTCCGCGGCATCCATACCGACAAGAATCCCCAGGTGCTGGTACTGGTCAACGGCACGCCCATTACTCAGGCGCTGGTGGGTGATCGTGGCGCCAATTTCAATCTGCCGGTGGAATCCATTCGCCGCATCGAGGTCATCCGCGGGCCGGGCTCGGCTGTCTACGGCGCCGATGCCTACGCCGGCGTCATCGACATCACCACCAAGACTGCCGCCGATTACGACGGCATCGAGACCGGCGTGCGTGGCGGCTCCTTCGATACCGCCGCCGCCTGGGGCATGTACGGCGGGCGTATCAACGGCATCGATGTCGCCCTGTCCATCGAGGCCTCCACCACCGACGGTGACAGTGGCCGGCGGGTGGGCAGTGACGCCCAGACGGTCTTCGACCAGGTCTTCAACACCACGGCCTCGCGGGCGCCGGGCAGCTTCAGCACAGGTGTCGACCGGATCGATACCCGCATCGATATCGGTACCCGGGACTGGTTCGTGCGCTTCTGGAACTGGCGACAGACGGACCTGGGGGTCGGGCCGGGACTGAGCCAAGTGCTCGACCCCAGCGGTCAGGGGGATGTGGACAATTATCTGGTCGAAACGGGGTTACGCGAGCGGCCGCTGACCGAGCATTGGACCGCCGAGGCGCGTGTCAGTTACATGGACATCAATACCCGCTCCCGTCAGACCTTGTTCCCCGCGGGCAGCGTGTTGCCCATCGGCGCGGACGGCAACATCAATCCTCTCGCACCAGTGGGGCCTGTCCCACCAGCGGGAGGGGTTGGTTTTCCCGACGGGCTGATCGGCAATCCGGAGGTCTACGAGCGGCACGCCCGCCTGGATCTGGTGACGTACTACAGTGGTATGCGCAACCATGCCTGGCGGATCGGCGCGGGCATCTATCATGCCGAGTTGGAGCCCAAGGAGACCAAGAACTTCGGCCCGGGGGTGATCGACGGCACGGTCAGCCCCATCGATGGGACCCTGACCTCAGTGACCGGCACACCCTATGTGTTCATCACCGACGAGTCGCGGACGGTGAAATATGTCTCCATTCAGGACCAATGGGGCCTCGCGCCGGACTGGAGACTGACCGCCGGGGTGCGCTACGATCACTACTCCGACTTCGGCGCGACCGTCAATCCGCGTCTCGCCCTGGTCTGGAACACCCGTCAGAACCTGACCACCAAGTTTCTCTACGGGCGCGCCTTCCGGGCGCCGTCGTTCGCGGAGCTGTTCACCATCAACAATCCGGTAGTACTAGGCAACCCCAATCTTGATCCGGAGACCATCGATACCTTCGAGCTTGCCTTCGACTACCAACCGACCTTCGATACCCGCATCGGTCTCAGTGTATTCAAATACAACGCTCGCGACCTGATCCGTTTCGTGCCCGACAGCAACAGCCTGACCGCCACCGCCGCGAACACCGCCGGCCAGAAGGGCCATGGCTTCGAACTGGAGCTCGACAGCCGCCTGACCTCCGTGCTGGATCTGCGCACTTACTATGCCTACCAGCGTTCGACCGATCGCGAGACCGATGCCCAGGCGGCGTTTTCTCCCGAACACCAGGCCTATGTACAGCTGCGCTGGCGCCCAGCCAATCTGTGGGAGGTCTCCACCCAGGTCAAATGGGTGGGCGAACGCGTGCGCGAGCCTGGTGACCCGCGCGACCCGCTCGAGGGCTATGCCCTGCTGGATGGCGCGCTGACGCGGACGGGCGCGCGCGGTCAGTGGAGCCTGCAGCTGTCCCTGCTCAATCTCCTGGACACCGATGCCCGCGAGCCCAGTCCCATGGAACCGGGCATACCCGGTGGCGCGCTGATTCCCGACGATTATCCCCTCGCCGGCCGCGCGGCCTTCCTGACCGGTCGCCTGGCGTTCTGAGCGTGGCCGACGATCCGCCCAAGGTCGAGCGCCGTGCAGAGCATTTTGCCGAGCGCGTGGAATGTGGCTTCTGGCTGGAGCGGCCGGCACCCGACAACCCCTATGTCGCCGCCGCGGCCTATTGTCATGGCTACGACCTGCGCGAGCTGCTGGCCAAGTGTTCTTACTGGGAATACCTCTATCTGCTGTTCACCGGGCGGCGCTGCAGCCCGGCGCAGCACGGACTGCTGGAGCAGCTGGGCATCGCCCTGGCCAACCCGGGGCCGCGGCACCCGGCCACGCGGGCCGCGATCACCGCTTCTGTGTCTAAAGCCGATCCCGTGCATATCCTGCCGCTCGGTCTGAACGTGCTCGGCGGTGCACACCTGGGTGCGGCGGAGGCCGGGGCCGCGATGATGTTTGTCCGGCGTCATCTGCGGCGGGATCCACGCGACGAGGCGCGGGTGCGGACGGAGGTGCCGGCCACCGACGCGGTGGGTGTGGCAGGCGTGGCGGGGGGGGACGTCCGGCCGGCGCCGGGCTTTGGTACGCGCTACCGGGGCATCGACCTCGTGGCCGTTGATCTGGGCCGGGCGCTGGCACGAGCGCCCGGCGCCGGTGAGGCGCTCGCCTGGGCCGCGACCTTCGCCGCCGAGCTGCAGCACCGCGACTGCGGCGGCTGGTTGCTGCCGGGCGTGGCCGCCGCCGCCCTGCTGGATCTGGGGTTTCACCCCAAGACCGGGCCCGGGCTGTTTCAATGGCTGTCCGCGCCCGGTCTGCTGGCCCATGCCTTCGAGATGAGCAACCAGCCCCTAACAGCCCTGCCCTTCATCGACGACAGCCGGTACTTCATCGATGACGACTGAGACACCCCTGAACGACACGGCCCTGTGGGACGGTCTGCACGGCATCATCCGCTCGCGCATCGGTGGCTGGCGTGTCGGTGAGGATATCCTCATCCACGGACACGGCCTGCTGTCCGAGCTGCTGGGTGAGGTGAGCTATGTGCAGCTGCTGGTGCTGAATGTCACCGGCCGCCTGCCCGAGCGGCGCGTGGCCGACTGGATCGAGGGCACATTCATGTGTCTGAGCTGGCCGGATGCGCGTATCTGGTGTAATCAGGTGGCAACGTATGCGGGGACGCTGCGGGCGTCACCCGTGGCCGCTGTCAGCGCCGGGCTGCTGGCATCCGAGTCGCGGCTCTACGGCCCGGGCACGGCGCTCGCCGCGACCGGTTTCATCGTCGGGGCGCTGCGGTCCCATCGGGAAGGCCGCACGCCGGCCGAGATCGTCGCCGGGTTCCGCCGTGACCACCGCACCCGGGCCATCCCGGGCTTCGGCCGTCCGGTAGCGCGAGGCGACGAGCGTGTGGTGGCCATGAAGCGCCTGGCGTTGCGGCTGGGGTTCGCGGTCGGGCCGCACCTGGCCTTGGCCGACGCCGTCGAGTCGGTATTGATGGATGAGGCCGGAGAGAGTATGAACCTGGCAGGTTACATCACCGCCTTTCTGGTCGATTTCAGCTACAGCGCCGAAGAGATTCACGCCATCTACGCCATCTGCGTCCAGGGCGGACTGCTGGCCTGTTACCGGGAAGCCTCGACGGGCGCGGCGGACAGCTTCATGCCCATGCGCGTCGATGATATCCAATACACCGGTCCCGCGCCACGGCGCTGGGATGCCGCTGACTGACGTGAATGTGGCGGCTCGGGACGACGGATGCGGACCATGACCACCAGACCTGCGGGGTGGCCTGCAAGACCGGGGGCGTTCGCGACCCGCATCCGGAAATGGTCGCGGCTACTGGTACTCGGTCTGGGTGGATGCCTGTGGGCCGCGGCCCACGATCTGCCGGCGGCCGCTGCCGAGGAGGGGCCACCGCCGCGTATCGCCGTCGTCTATCCCGACATCGGCGAGCCCTACAGTTCCATTTTCGTCTCCATCACCCAGGGTATCCAGGCGGAACTCGGTGAATCACCGACGGTGATCCGACTCGGGCCCCGGTCCGCGGATGCGGCACGCGCGCGCCTGGAGCAGGAGCGGATCGAAGTCTGCATCACCCTCGGCAGGACCGCCCTGGATGCGGTCGAAGGCATGGGGCTCAATGTCGCCATCGTGCGCGGGGCCGTACTTGATCCCGATGTGCGGACCGGAGCAGCCGGAGAGGGCGGCTTGCCGCCGGTCGGGATCAGCCTGGTGCCTGACCCCGCGCTGCTCCTGGTTCAGCTGCGGCGGCTGGCCCCGCATGTCTCGCGGGTGACCGTGGTGTACAGCGATTCTCAGGGCCAACCGGTCATCGACCGCGCGGTCGAGGTCGGGCAACGCCTGGGCCTGACGGTAATGGCACGCAAAGTCGAAGATTTGCAGTCTGCCGCCGCTAGCTACAAGTCGGTAGTCGCGACGCTCGGCCCCAGCGACGCCCTGTGGATCCCTCAGGATCCCCAGGCCGTCGACGACCGGGTGATCTTGCCGATGTTGCTGAACGCGGCGTGGGAACAGGATTTTGTCCTGTTTTCCAGCAACGCCGACCATGCCAAGCGCGGGGTCCTGTATTCTGTGTACCCGAACAACGTCGACATGGGCCGCCGGCTGGCGCGCGTCGCCCGGCAGCGGGCGACGGCGCCGGCTGCCGTGGGTCTGCTGCCGCTCGAGGACCTGCTCATGGCGGTGAATCTGCGTACCGCCGAGCATCTGCGGCTCGATCTGAGCCCCGATCTGATACGGTCGTTCGACCTCGTCTTTCCACAGCGCTGAGTACGGGACGTATGCAACCCCTGAAGTGGATCAATCGCCTCAGTTTCACCCGCCAGATCGCCGGGGTCTTCGTCACCGGCATCGTGCTGGTCTACCTGACGTCGAGCATCGCGATCTCCCTCGGGTCGGTGCGTGCCGTGCGCAGCGCCATACTCGACGAGGGACGACAGATCGCCGAGACCTTCGCCAATCAGAGTGTGCTGGCCCTGCTGTACCACAGCCCGGACAATGTGAGCGATGCCGCCGAGGCGACGTTGGGTTTTCCCGACGTCAAGACGGTCGCTATCTTCGGCGACGAAGGCGAATTGCTCGCCAGTTTCGGGGAGCGGCTGCCGGAGGGGATCGATGCACAAGGGCTTCCCGATGGCACCGCCCTGCATACCGAGGCGCCGGGGTTCTTCGCCTTCACCGCGCCCGTCCGGTTCGGCGAGCAGCTGTTCCGCTCGACGGCCGAGGAGCCGGTACCGGCCGGCGAGCCGCAGACCATCGGTCATGTCTATCTGGTGGTCGGCAAGGACCGACTGGCGGTACTCACCCGCAGCATCTTCGGTTTCAACTTCGTTCTATCCGTGATCCTTGCCGGTGCCCTGCTGGTCGCGCTGCTGGCGGTCACCCGTAGCGTCACTCACCCCGTGCAGACGCTGTCGCACCTCATGCGCCGTGCCGAGCGGGGTGAGACCGGTATCCGGGCCGACGCGGCCGGACCCTGCGACGTGCGTGAGATGCAGTATTCCTTCAATACCATGATGGGGGTCATCGAGGACCGCAACCGTGACCTCGCTGCATCGCGCGACGCGGCCCTCGAGGTCGCGCGCCTCAAGGGCGAATTCGCAGCCAACGTCAGCCACGAGCTGCGCACCCCGCTGAACAGCGTGCTCGGCATGATCGAGCTGTTGCGTGTGAGCCGCACACTGCCGGCCGGCGATCGCAAGTACATCGATGTCGCCTTTGCGTCCGGCAATGTGCTGCTGGATCTCATCAACGATATCCTGGATTTCTCCAAGGTCGAGACCGGTCACGTGCAGCTGCACGTTGAGGATTTCTACCTGCCGAACATGGTCGGTGACGTCATCCGGCTCGTCTCGGACCAGGCACGCCGCAAGCAGCTGGACATCTGCTACGAATTCGATGCACGCATTCCACTGTCCCTGCGGGGTGATGTCAGACGCCTGCGTCAGGTCGTACTCAACCTGGCCTCCAATGCAGTCAAGTTCACCGCGGACGGTTCTGTGCTGATCCGTGTTGGTTGTGAGGTACACCGGGAGGATGGGCCACAGCTGCGCGTCGAGGTGGTGGATACAGGCATTGGCATCCCGCTGCACGCCCATGGTCGCATCTTCGATGCCTTCGAACAGGCGGATGGCTCTACCACCCGGCGCTATGGCGGGACCGGTCTCGGGTTGGCGATCTGCCGCCAACTGGTGACGCTGATGGGCGGCCGCATCGGTGTCATGAGCTTCCCCGGGCACGGATCGACATTCTGGTTTTCCATGCCGATCGTCCAGGCCGAAGATACCCGTGTGGTACCGGATCGGGCATCCACCGCCGGCATCCGCGTGCTGGCGGTGTCCGGCGTCCAGCGGCGGGCCGTGCTCCTCGGTCAGATCTTCCAGCGCTGGGGCAGCTACTTCCGGTTCGCCGCGTCGATCGAGCAGGCGGCCCTGCTGCTGGACGAGGCGACGGACGCCGGACGGGCCTATGACGTCCTGCTGGTGGACCTGCCCACGGCGGCAGCCGACCAGACGGCGGTCGATTTCCTGCAGCAGATGCAGACATCCGGCAGGGCTGCATGCATCGCAATGGCCGATGTCACAGACGTACCGCCGGCCTTGGCGGCGACGGATGTGGGCTGGCTGCTGCGGCCGCTGTGCGAGGCTGCACTCTACGATGGGGTGGTTCACGGTCTGCAGCGCCGTTCCCGGCCGGATGGTATCGACGAGGCGCTGCCGGAGGTGCTGCAGTTAAGCGCGAATGTATTGCTGGTTGAGGATGACGCTCCCAGTCAACTGGTAGCGCGCAGCATGCTGGAGCGTCTGGGTTGTCGCGTGGTCGTCGCCAACAACGGTCGTGAAGCGCTGGAGATGCTGGATGGCCGCCACTTCGACCTGTTGCTGATGGACTGCCAGATGCCGGAGCTGGATGGCTATGAGACAACACGCCGCATCCGCAGCTCGGGGGGGGCACATGCGGCCGTACCCATTCTGGCGATGACCGCCAATGCGACGGCCGGAGATCGCGAACATTGTCTCGCGATTGGTATGAACGACCATATCAGCAAGCCACTGCGGCTGCAGGTGCTGGCGGACAAGCTACGCCCGTGGCTGCCGGTCGCAGTATCGGACACAGCGGCCCGTCCGATCGACCACAGCCTGGATCATGTGATCTTCGACGATATCCGCGCGCAGCTTGGCGCTACCTTCGGCGAATATCTGGCCGTCTTCGAACGGGACATGGCGCGCTATATCGCCATGCTCGCTGAACAGGTACAGCAGCCGGATCCGCGCACGGTCATGGCAACCGCGCATACCCTGCGAGGCAGCGCGAGCACCATCGGCGCCGTACGTCTCGCCGGAATCGCACAGTCCATCGAATCCGCGGCGCGCCACGGCGGTGCCGCCACGCTGAGCGCTGATACGGCGGAGCTGCGCACGGCACTGCTGGAATTCTCGCAGATGGCGGCCGCCGTCGCTGCAACCACAGAGCAGGATATGCCGCCAGCGACCGTGCTGATCGTAGACGAAGATCACGGCACGCGGCTGGTTCTGCGCAAACTCATGGAGGCCGACGGCTGTACCGTCATCGAATCCGACAACGGTGCGGACGCGGTTGCTTCCTGTCAGGAATCCATGCCGGATCTGATTTTGATGGACGCGGTCATGCCGGGTATGGATGGCTTCACGGCCTGTGCCCGGATCCGGGCACAGGCCGAGTGTGCCGCGACACCGGTACTGATGATCACTGCGCTCGACGACACCACCGCCATTGAGCACGCGCTCGCGGCCGGGGCGACCGATTATATCCCGCGGCCAATCAATTTCGGGCTGCTGCGCAAGCGCATCGCCCGCCTGCTGCATGCGCACCGCGCCGATCGGGACCGTTGGCGGCTGGCCAACGTGGACGAACTCACGGGTCTGTCCAACCGGCAGGCCTTCCGTGAGACGCTGGCTGGCATGGTGCTCTCCGCTCAGGATGCGTCGGCCGACCTCGCCGTACTGTTCCTGGACCTGGATCGCTTCAAGATCGCCAACGATTCGCTCGGTCATGATGTCGGCGATCTGCTGATCCGCGCCGTCGGGGCCCGTATCCTGCAGTGCGTCCAGCCAGACGACCTGGTGGCCCGTCTCGGCGGTGACGAATTCGGTGTCGTGCTGCACAATCCGACCGGGCGTGACATGGTCGCCAAGGTTGCCGGACGTCTCTGCCAGATCCTGGCCGAGCCGTTTACTTTCCTTGAGAAGGAGGTGTTTCTCGGCGCCAGCATCGGCATCGCCATGTATCCGCAGGACGGTGAGACGCTGGGCGAACTGATCAAGAATGCCGATACAGCCATGTATCAGGCCAAAGCGGATAAGGGTGGGCGCTACAATTTCTATCAGTCGGACATGGCGCACGCCGTCGCGGCCCGACTGGACATCGAGCGCGATCTCCGCCGGGCGTTGGACCGCGACCAGTTCGAACTGTACTACCAGCCGCAGATCGACTTGGACAGTGGTCAGGTATTCGCTGTGGAGGCGCTGATCCGTTGGCGTCACCCTGACCGCGGAATGGTCTTGCCGCTGGAATTCATCCCGATTGCCGAGGAGACCGGCCTCATCATTCCCATCGGTCACTGGGTGCTGGTGCAGGCCTGCGCCGCGGCGGCCCGGCTGCGACGGACGCTGCCGGATATCCGCATGGCGGTGAACTTCTGCGGGAAGCAATTGCAGCAACCGGGCTTCGTCGAGAGTGTGTACGCCGCGCTCAAGAACAGCGACCTGCCGGCCCACGCCCTCGAGCTGGAGATCACCGAGTCGTCCCTCATTGACAAGTCCGGCAGTGTTGCCACCGTGATAGCCGAAATCAAAGCGGCCGGGATCTCGCTGTCGGTGGATGACTTCGGCACCGGCTACTCGTCATTGAGCTATCTCAGCCGGTTGCCACTGGATATGGTGAAGATCGACCGCACCTTCGTCCGCAATCTGCCCGACGACACCGTTAATGCCAACCTCATCAAGGCAATCGTGGCCATGACCACCAGCCTTGGTATCACTGTCCTGGCGGAAGGCGTTGAGACACAGGCACAGGTGGATGCCCTGCATGCCATGGGTTGCACACGCATGCAGGGGTTCCACTGGGCACGGCCGCTACCCTTTGAGGAGCTGGTCCGCTGGTTCGGTGCGCGCGATGGCGCCGAACCGCGCAACATCCTGCCGTTCAATCGCCGTTAACGGAATACGTACGCCATTTTTCCTGTTGAATCGACGCAATGACACGGGCTGGATTCAATAGACCGGGTCCTCGGGTGGTAACGGAGAGGTTTACTGTCCGGCCATTTACCAGAGATATTTCCCCGTGCCACCCCGTGACTACCTCATAAAATATCGGCTTCAGTAAACGCTATCCCTGTTGGCCTGCCAGCGTACCGCTCTGAAGTGTGCGCTATCAGTGCGTATGCGCCGCCGGACCGTGCGCAGGACTCAGGCCCTCGAAGCGGTCGGCAGCGAAGCTCGTATGGCAGCTCACGCAACCGTCCAGCAGCCGGTAGAAGCGCAGTGCCGCGAGCCCGGCGTCACGCTGCTCGGCGGCCTGCACCAGGCCTTCGGCCTCGTGGTGGAACTGCGTATCCAGAATGATGAAATGCTCGGGCAGCTTGTCTTCGAGTTCGTGCCGCTGGGCGTCGGTCAGTGACTGCGCCATGATGTAGCTGGCGTGAATGCGTTTACCGGTGTCGGCGATGGTCTTCCAGTCGCCTTGGGCGATGGCCGGCACGAGCAGCTGCATGCCTGCCTCCAACCCCCGCATCTCGGCCTGCAGCAGTTCCTGCGTGCCCTGCGACAGGCCCAGGGGGGCGGTGCCGGGCGGCGCGGCCAGGCAGGGCGGCGCGGCCACACACAGCAGCAGGCTCGCAGCGAGCAGGGGACGGAGTCCGGGTCTGTGCGGTCTATGCGTCATGGTTACTCCAGGTTCTGAAAGTGGAACCAGAGGATAAGGCGGTGCGGTGGCGTTTACCAGTCGATGCCGTGCCGACGGGGTGAGTGTCGACAGATATCAAGCGCTCTCCGGCCGCGCCGCCTGCACGCCCCGATAGGCGTCTTCCGCAAAGCCGCTGCCGGCCTCGGCGTAGAGGTTGAAGACGCTGTCCACACCGGCTGCGCGCAGGCGCTCGCTGTCGTCCTCATATTTGGCAATGGCAGCGATACGGCCCGAATAGCCGAAATTCTTCAGCTGCCGCGCACCGACTACATTTTCCTGATTCTGTGGCAGGGCCAGCATCACCAGGCGGATGGTGCCGTGGTCAAGCTTGAGCCGCGCCCAGAAGTCGGGGTCGGTGGCGCTCGCCTGGATTACATTGCGGCCGGCGGCGCGCTGGCGCGCCACGATTTCCGGTGAGTGGTCGATGCCGACCACCTTTTCCCCGACTTGCTCGCTCAGGGCGTCGTGGGCGCCGGTGCCGACACGGCCCATACCGAAGATCAGCACAGTGGCATCGCCCGGGTCGATCTCTTCCTCCTCCGACAGCCGCTGTGGGTGTTGGAAACGTACCAGCCAGCGGCGTGACCGCATATACATGTGGTGGGCCAGGGTGTTGAGTGGCGAGGCCGCCACGAAGGACAGCGCCAGGGCGATGGCCAGGGTGGTCAGCCACTGGTCCGCCAGCCAGCCGTTGGCCGCACCGATGGCCGCCACGATCAGGCCGAACTCGCTGTAGTTCGACAGGTTGAGCGATGCCAGGAAGGCCGTGCGTGCACGCATACGCCACTTGGCCAGCAGCCAGAAATACAGCGCACTCTTCAGCGGCAGGAGGACCACCAGCAGTACTGCAACCAGCAGCGCGTCCATTCCCGGCGTGCCCTTCAGGCCGATGCTCAGAAAGAAGCCCACGAGGAATACATCCTTGAGCCCAACCAATGCCTTGAACAGTTCCCCAGCGCTGCGGTGCGAGGCCAGCAGTACGCCGAGGATCAGGGCACCGAGGTCACCTTTGATGCCGGCCAGGTCGAAGAGCTGCGCACCACCGAGCGCGACCGCCAGTCCAAACAGGATGAGCAGTTCGCCGTGGCCGGCACGGTCCATGATGCGCTGGAGCAGCCAGCGCAGTGGCACCAGACCCGGTAGCAGCAGCAGTGCCCAGGCATTGGGTATCTTGCCGGTCGAGGCGGCGAGAAAGATGACCGCCGCGATGTCCTGCATGATGAGTATGCCGATGGCGGTACTGCCGTAGATGGACGAGAGTTCGCCCTTGTCCTCCAGCACCTTCACCGCGAAGACCGTACTGGAGAAACTGAGTGCGAAGCCGAGCAAAAGCGCTGTTGTGGGTTGCAGTTCGGCTGCGAACGCCAGGCCGGCAGCACCCGCGCCCAGCAATATTGCCGGCAGCAGCAGGCTGATCAGCGCCATGTGGATTGACGTGACCGCCCAGACCTGTGGCCGCAGCAGGGTACCGAGCTGCAGCTTGAGGCCGATGGTGAACAGCAGCAGGGTGATGCCGATCTGGGCGATGTGGTCCAGCGTGCCGCCGGCGTCCATGCCCAGGCCGAACAGCACGAAACCCGTGGCGAGATAACCGACGAGGGGTGGCAGGCCGACGAGGCGTGCCCCCATGCCGAGCAGAAAGGCGATACCGATCCAGGCTGCGTCGAACATGAAGGGCGTTTCCGGTACAGGGTCGTTGGGCGATACGCAATGGCATTCTAACACGCATGCCCCGCGGCCAAGGGCGGCGGCTGTGTCTCAGTCGGCAGGCCTGGTGGGCACCAGGCGCAGCACACCGCTGCCGCTATCCGGCAACCGCAGCGGCGGGACGGGAAAACCGATCGGCACGCGTGCGACCGGTCGATAGGGGCCGACTACCGTGGGCGCGGCCTCCAGGCGATACAGCCCCGGTGCCAGAGACCAGGTCTCCACGACCAGCGCGCCGTCACGGCGGGTGATTTCCAGGAAGTCGAAGGGCGCTGCCAGCGGTTCGCCGATGAACAGGCCTTCGCCGGGCATCTGCACGCTCTTCCAATAGGCCTCGATGAGGGTCGCGCCGCGCAGATAATGTTGCATGACCAGCCCGGGGTTGGGGAACTTGCCGGGGAGATTGCAGGGCTCGACCACCGTGCCGTAGCTACCGGTGGCACCGGCCTCCAGCCAGCGCAGCGCGCTCATCTGCCGGCCGCCGATGAGTACACCGCCGGCAGAAGTGAGGTGATCGGCGATCGCCCCAGGGACAAAGTGTAACGTATCGAGATTCTCGACCTGTGTGAGGCCGGTGAAATAGAACAGTACGTCGTCGCGCCCGCGCAGGGTGTCAGCTTCCAGCACCTCGATCCTGAGCAGGGGCGAGAAGCGGCGCACGATCTCCGCATAGATACCATGGCGCACATTGCGCGCCCGGTCACTGGTGCTGAGCAGGTAGGCCGTACCGTCCGGGCGGCTGCCATCGGCACTGATCCCGCGGTCGATGAGCGCCCGGGCGGCGGCAAAATCGATGGCCGCCAGTACGATCGTGGGGCGGATCCCCAGGTCGTCGAAGGGAGCGGCGCTGCCGCTGTCGAAATATGGCGAGACCCGCGTCGCGGCACAACGCTGGCTTGAACACCAGGCCTTATCGAAGCCGAAGGTGAAGGCCGAGGTGATGGACATGCAGCCAACCCGCCAGGGTGTCACCCAGGTCAGCGCATAGGCCTGGACCTGCGCGGGCGTCGCCGCGTCGACTGCCTGCTTGATGGCGGCGAATTCCGCCGGCGACATCTGTTTGCGGTGCGGGTCGAAGCGAACACGGATGAGGTTCGCCTCCGGGATGCCGCGACGTTGCTGATAGTAGGCGCCGATCCTCCGGCTGAGCGGGTCGGCCTCATTGACGATGATAGCGAGCTCATGCGCCTCGATGCGGTGTTTGGGCAGGATGATGTGCGGTTCCGCGTGGACGACGGCGGTCGCCATGATCAGCATGGCGATAAGCCAGGTAAGCGTACTGCGTATCATCATGGTCCCTGTATCGCGGTTATCACTGTATACACCGGGTGGACACGCTACCATTGGTATCCCACGGTTTCTTAGACGAAGTCCCGCCCGGCTGTTCTGGGGGGCGACATACTTCGATGGTGTTCGGGGCATTCCACATGGAATTCATTCGGTTTGTCCCATGGATTTCGTGGCGATCAATGAAACCCGCGTAGCTGCAGTTCCAACGGGTCGGGATTCATATACGTCTGTCCGGCGATATAGTCGTTGGGATGCGTGCGGAAGTGATGCTTGAACAGCGTGATCGGCACGATACGCGGGATGCGGCCCTGCCGATAGCCCTCGATCAGCTCCAACAGTTCCTGCTTGTCCTCGCGGTCGAGCTGCCGTTTGAGGTAACCCATGATATGCATAAGCACATTGGTGTGGCGCCGCACCGTCGCGCGCTGACGCAGAGCCTGCATCAGTCCGGAGACATATTCGTCTGCCAGTGGGCGCAGCGGGCGCCTGCCGGCCTCGGCGATCAGACGTCCCAGCGCACGGTAGGGCTCCGTGCCGTGTGCCATGAGGGCGAGCTTGTGGCGGGTGTGGAACCCGACCAGTGCCTTGGGTGTGAGCCGCTGTGCGTTGAGTCGCTGCCAGCGATGATAGGTGAACACGCGTTCCAGGAAATTGTCGCGCAGCAGGGGGTCGCCGAGACGCCCCTCCTCTTCGACCGGGAGCAACGGGTGGGCACGCATGATCTCACGGGCATACAGTCCGATGCCCTGTCTGCTGCCACGACCCCCTTTGCGATCGGGGCTGGCGTAGAGCTGCACGCGCTCCATGCCGCAGGATGGTGATCTGCTCTTCAGGATGTAGCCGCTGAGATCACCGAGCCTGTGCCCCATGCGCTGCCCATAGGTGATCATCCGTTCTGTGACGTCCAGGTCCGTGACCTCCACACCCACCAGACGGGGTGCATCGGGCGGGCCGACGAGCTGGATGGCCGGCCGCGGCACACCCAGGCCGATGCCGACTTCGGGGCACACCGGCACGAATTCGAACACCTGGCCAAAGGTGCCACTCAGATAATGATCGTGCTTGTGATTACCATCGTAGCGCACCTGCTCCCCGAGCAGACAGCTGCTGATGCCGATGCGGATAGGGGGTGCGGAAGGGGCCGTCATGATGCATCACACAGCGGATGACATCCGGGGGCAGTAAAAGCCTAGCCACGGAAAACCCGGGCGACGCGCAGGTAAAACACGCAGAATGGAGCGTTGCGTCGCATTGCCTCGATACGATTTGTCGGCTTTTTGTGACAACAGCTTCCTTGTCCGTGTTTTCCGTGACGATGGAAGATTTTGATCAGTATTCTGCGCCCAATGCCAGTGCACGACGCAGGCGTTCCTCGCGGCGCTGTGTGTCCGCGTTCTGATCCCAGTCGCCGCTCTCTGGCCAGCCGCACACTTGTTCGCGGACGATGCGTGCCAGGGCAGCGATGTGCGCTGGACTGTCGTTGAGCGCCGGGATGTACTCGAAGCGCTTACCGCCGGCGTGCAGGAAGAAGTCACGGTTCTGTTCGGCGATTTCCTCGAGTGTCTCCAGGCAGTCGGCAGAGAAGCCGGGGCAGACGACCTGCACGCGCTCGACGCCGGCCTTGCCCCAGGCCTTGAGGGTATGGTCGGTATAGGGCTTGAGCCATTCCTCGCGACCGAAACGCGACTGGAAGGCCAGCTGCCAGTCGTCCTGTTGCAGCCCCAGGCGTTCGGCGATCAGGCGTGCGGTTGCGTGGCATTCGCAGTGATAGGGGTCGCCGGCCTGCAGATAACGCCTGGGTAGGCCGTGGAACGAGAACAGCAGCTTCGCCGGTCCGGGGTGTTCGGCACGGTGTACGCGGACGCTATCGGCCACCGCGTCGAGGTAGGCCGGGTGATCATGATAGCGGGTGATGAGGCGCAGCTCCGGCAGCCGGCGCCAGCCTCTCAGCACAGCGGTGACGGCATCGAAGGTCGAGGCGCCGGTCGTCGCCGAATACTGTGGATACAGCGGCAACACCAACAGGCGGCGTACACCGGCGGTACGCAGCTCCTCCAATGCGGTGGCGATGGACGGGGTGCCGTAGCGCATGCCCAGCACCACTTTCACCGGCCCCGGCAGCTGTTCGCTGAGTGCCGTTTGCAGGGCCACGGCCTGGCGGCGTGAGATCGCCAGCAGTGGCGAGCCGGCATCGGTCCAGACCGAGGCGTAGGCGCGCGCGGCGCGCCGCGGACGAATACGGAGGATGACACCGTGCAGGATCAGCCACCACAGCGGCCGCGGCATCTCCACCACGCGCGGGTCCCAGAGGAATTCGGCCAGATAGCGCCGCAGCGCCGCAGGCGTCGGCGCGTCGGGCGTGCCGAGGTTGGTGATCAGAATGCCGAGGGATTCCTGGCTGTCGTGGCGGAATTCGGGGGTACTGGTGTAGCGGGTCATCGTCAGGCGCTGTATGACGGATAAAGTTGCCGCCAGTATAGCGAGGTTCGGCCCGGGGATTCAGCAATCGGGATTCGGGGATCGGGATTCGGG
>JAIOJV010000062.1 GCA_019911805.1 Gammaproteobacteria bacterium | reverse complement strand
CGAATCCCGAATCCCGAATCCCGAATCCCGAATCCCGAATCCCGAATCCCGAATCCCGCAATCACTTCCCCAGCATTTCGCCGCCGTATTCGCTCAGCGCCTGCTCGATCTCGGCGATCGCGCGCTCCAGGGGGTCTTGGTGGGGGTCTTGCAGACCGTTCTGCGTGCAGGATGGCGCGTCGTCCCGACTCGCCGTGGTGTCGGCCTCGATAGATTGTCGTCCACCCGCCCAGCGCAAGGCGACGCCGCTGACGTTGTCGCTCTGCGGGTAGCTCGCCTGTTCGGCGGCGGCGGCGAGCCGGTCGATGGCCTGTGCCGTATCCGCGTCTTCCAGGAGGTTGATCAGGCGGGACTCGGAGACGGCCGACCACAGGCCATCGCTGCACAGGAGGAGGATGTCGCCCGCGACGAGATAGATCAGCGGCCCCAGTGTGACCGGGGGCGGCTGCGGCGTGCCACCGAGACACAGGCTGACATGATTGCGCAGCGGGTGGATGCGCGCCTGTCGTTCGGTGATCAGGCCGGCCTCCACCATGTCGGCCACGCGGGTATGGTCGCGGCTGCGCAAGGCCACCTTGCCGTCACGGATCAGGTAGGCGCGGCTGTCCCCGACGTGCGCCCAGAGGGCCGTGCCACCCTGTATCAGGCAGGCGACACCCGTGGTGAGCGGCTGGATGGGCGGTTGCTGGGCCGCGCCCACGCAGCGGATGGCGTGGTGGGCGGCACGGAAGGCGTCGCGCAGCGAGACGGCCGGGTCCTCCAATCCTTCGCTGCCAAGGAACGCCTGGCTCAAGGTGTCGATGAAGGCCTGCGCGGCCAACTCGCCACGGGCATGGCCGCCCATGCCGTCCGCGACGGCGAGCAGTACCGTGCCCTCATGATCGAGCAACAGGCAGCGATCCTGGTTGTTCGCGCGGTTGCCGAGGCGATTGGCTTGGCCGGCCGTGTAGTCCATGGCTCACCCCTTGCCCCAGGGGAGGTTACCGACCAGCCAGCCCAGGGTCGACGGCGCCTCCGGCGCCACCTCGGGCGGCTCGGCATCCAGCGCCAGCACAAAATCAGCGACCGCCTGCGGCCGCAGCAGTGGATCGATCTCCATGGCCCAGTCGATGGCTTGTAGCAGACCGTCTGAATAACGCTTGCGGAAGGCACTGCGGGCGCTCTTCAGCGTGTCGCGCTCATGGCGTTCCCTGGCGGGCGGCGGTGGCCGGCCTTCGATACAGGCGCGCATGGTGGCGCCGAGGGCGTAGATGTCGGTCCAGGGGCCGACATAACCGTTGACGTCATATTGTTCGATGGGCGAAAAGCCGGGGCTGATGATCTGCCCCGGTTGGCTCTGGCGGCTCTGTGGGAAGCCGTGCACGGCGCCGAAGTCGAGCAGCAACGGCTGGCCGCCCGGTTGTATGTGGATGTTGCCGGGCTTGATGTCCAGATGCAGCAAGTCCCGGCTGTGGATCAGTGCCAGCCCGTCGAGCAGGGGCGGAAACACGGTGCGGAGGAACGTCTCGCTCAGATTGCCGCGCCGGGCCGTGAGGTAGGCCTGCAGATTCTTCCCTTCCTGATACTCCATCACCATATACACCGTGCCGTTGGCCCGGAAGAAGTTCAGCACGTTGACGATATTCGGGTGCTTGAGGGTGGCCAGGGCACTGGCCTCCTGGAAAAACAGCTGCCGGCCGCGGCTGAACCGACCGGCATCGTCTTCGGTCTTCGGGACGACGCTCAGGTCCTCGCGCCGGCCGGCCAGGCGGCTGGGGATGTATTCCTTGATGATCACCGGCTGGGCGGTTTCGGTGTCGGCGGCGAGGTAGACGATGCTGAAGCCGCCGCCGCCCAGTACCTGGGTGATCCGGTAGCGGTCGAGCCGGGTGTCGACGGGTAGGGCG
>JAIOJV010000061.1 GCA_019911805.1 Gammaproteobacteria bacterium | reverse complement strand
CGTGGTCGCAGCAGGGCGATGTCCGGCTGGGGTTCGGAATATCGATTCAGGCGCACGGGGGCCTGGATGGACACCACCACACGCTTGCCTAGTGTCAGCGTGAGGGCCTGAGCGATCCGGTTTACGGCGGCCGCATGCCGGCTTCCTATCGGAACCATGTCGATGATCTCTCCCTCGATCAATTCGACCCGGTTCTCCGGACGCAGGATGCCAACATCCACCATACGGTAGTAATCATCCACACTGTAGGCGTGGCGCTGCGGGACAGGCGGAACGGGTGTGGGCATGTGCGTCTCCCGGGTCGGTACGCGCTCCTTGCGCAACCCGAGCCTAGCCTGGATCAGGTGTCTGAATCAATTGCGAACGGGGCAATGGAGGTCAGACTCCATTGATCGTGCGATCGTGGACTGAAAACCGATTTTGGCCACGGAAGCACACGTGAGGCGTGAGGCGTGAGGAGAAAAAGATCGATGGGATCAGACTCTGTTGATGGGCCGTGAGTCTATTGATCTTCTGCTTGGGGGTTGCACATCAAACCCTTCCGTGTTTTTCCGTGTGCTTCCGTGGCCATAAAGGTTTTTACGCCTCACGCCTCACGCCTCACGCGACCAAAGCTTTCTCCCCATGTTGCCGTTGAATCAGCGGTGCAGCGCCACAGAGGAAGACGCCCGATGGCCCGCAGGCCGCGACAGAAGACCGGTTCATTCCGCACTATCCGTATCGCCATGCTGCTGTTGGTGCTGCTGGCCGTGGCCGGCGATGCCTGGCTCACACGCCTGCGCAGCACGGACTGGGACGCGCCGTTATGGGTCAGTGTCTATCCCATCAACGGGGACGGCAGTGAGGCCACCGACCGCTACATCGCGACCCTGTCCAACGACAGCTTCGCGCCCGTGGCGGCGTTTCTGGGCCGCGAGGCGGCGCGTTACGGCCTCGCGCTGCGGGAGCCGGCGCAGCTGCGCCTGGCGCCCGAGGTGCGTGAGCATCCCCCCGTGCCCCCCGCCAGCGGCCAGCGTCTGGCGATCATGGCCTGGAGCCTCCAGCTGCGCTACTGGGCCTGGCGCGTCGCGCGCACCTACGGCGGTCCGCCCAGCAATATCCGCATGTTCGTTCAGTATTTCGACCCCGCGCGCACCGATCGCGTGGCCCACTCCCTCGGTCTGCAGAAGGGTCTGATCGGCGTGGTGAATGCCTTCGCTGCACGCAACCTGGCGGGGCAGAACAATGTGGTGATCGCCCACGAGCTGTTGCACACCGTTGGTGCCAGCGATAAATACGACCCGGGCAACGGCCAGCCGCGCTATCCGCAGGGGTTCGCCGATCGCGCGCAGCAGCCCCGCTATCCGCAGACGCGCGCCGAGATCATGGGCGGCCGCATCCCGCTCTCCGCGCACGAGTCGGCCCTGCCCATGACACTGGACAAGGTCCTCGTCGGCCCCGAAACTGCCCTGGAGATCAACTGGATCGATGGGGCCAGGCCGATGCCTTGAAAAGATGGCCACGGAACCCACGGAACAACACGGAAAAAGCTCACTGCATAACACCCGGAAACCAAACCGTGGGTGATGATCCTGAGTTCACATCGTAAAGGAACCGCTGATTAATCCGGCATTGCGAGGATGCCTAGACCCGAAGGGTGAGGTACCCATAATGAAGCCCGCAGGGCGGCCCCGCAGGGGTGAGCGCAGCGAATAATCTCCAAGCTGTTGATCTGCCGTAGAAGGAGATTGCTTCGCTTCGCTCGCAATGACGATACGAGGAATTGATCAGAGGTTCCTAACTCTTTTTGAATTCCTTCCGCGTTGTTCCGTGTGTTTCCGTGGCCATTTCCCGTGCCATCAGGGCTTGGCCCCATTGACCTGGAGCGCATCATGACCAACGACCCACCCCTGCTGCTGTCCATCGTCGAACTCGGTGGCTATCCGAATTTCGCCCCGGTCTATACCCGGCTGGGCTGCCAGGTGATCCTCGAGACGTCCATGCGCAAGGCGCTGGCGGTGGTCCGACAGCGGCAGCCGGACATCGTGGTGGCCGAGTTCAATTTTCAGTCGGACTTCCGCGACCGCACCAGCAGTCTGGAGTCCCTGATGTCGGTCCTGCAGCGGCTACCGGCGACGCGGACGATCGTGTTCTATGAAGAGGAATACGCCCATCAGCTGGCGCGCCTGCAGGCGCGCTTTCCACTGTTCCGGGTGATGACCTATCCCATCGATGTGACGGCACTGGCCGCCAATGTGCAGGCCGCGTTGGCGGCGTGAGCGCGCTCAGCGCCTGGATTGGCGGGTGCGTGGCTGGAAATGACGGACATGCTTGACGATGTCCTGGTAGGGCAGCCGTTCGAGGTCGCCGAAGTGCGTCTGCGCGGCGTTCAGCAGGGCGAAGACATCGTCGGCAGTGTCACTGGCGGCGCGTTCGGGGTACAGCAGCGCCTGCAGTCCCAGCATGCCGCCGACCTGCACCCGGAGTTCCTTGTTGTGCGGCAGCGGCCCGCCGATATGGGTCAGGTGCAGGACGAAGCGTGCGTTCTCCCGCAGGCCGGCCAGCAGTGTCTGGCAGCGCCGCTGGGCGGTGTCGGAGGTGCAGCCGACTGCCTCACGGTCGGCGAGCAGGATGCGCTGGGCGCAGCTGCAGGTCACCTTGCGGGAATGCAGCGCCTTTTCCAGCACGCAGCGGCGCGTGTTCACGGCATGGTAGGTCGAGCGGTATTCGTCTTCTTCCATGGTGCAGCGCAGATACTATTTTTCCCACTCGCGCACGATCTGGGGCTCGCGGTATTCCAGGAGTTTTTCTTCGGCCTCGAGCGCGGTGGCGGCGAACATGACCTTGATGGTGAGGTCGGTGTCGGTGCCCAGTTCGGCGCGCAGGGCACGCGCATGATTCTTGGCGTCGATGAACTTGTCGAACTCGGTCAGGCGCTCCAGGTTCTTGGCCAGTTCGGTCGGGCCTGGTGTGATCTTGTAGATGAAATAGGGCATGTGCTTCATCCTTTGCAGAATCGGTGCGGCGCGGGGGCGGGCGTCGTGTCGGGTGTCGATGGGTGTTGATTATCGCGGTACCCGTGCGTCCAAGTCCAGAATCCCCGGTCATCAGGCTGGAAAAGGTCTGCCGGTGCCGGATTGGGGTATGGTTGTGCGGTCCCTGTTCAAACCATTTCCGGCCACGGAAGCACACGGAATGACATGGAAAAAGGCTCAGTGTATAAAGCCCGTGGATCAATAGAGTCTGACCCGAATGGCGTTTACATAAGCCGATGTCTCGGAAAGTGGCCACGGAAGCACACGGAATGACACGGAAAAAGACTCACTGCACAAAGTCCGGAAGCCAAACCGTGGGTGATAATCCTGGGTTTACAGCGTAAATTTTTCCCGCGTTGTTCTGTGTGCTTCCGTGGCCGAGAAGGGTTTAAGGAAATGCCATTCGAGTCTGACCCCATTGATCGGGCCGTGAGCCAGCGAGGAGCGAAACAATGCTGAACAAACCCGATATCAAACGCGCCATCCCGCAGCGTCGCTACAACTTTGGTGAATTCACGCTGGTGATGCTCGGCGAGATCGAGAGCGGTGACGCGGTGAACTACCGCTATATCCTGGCCGTCGTGCGCGAAGGCGACGATGAGCCGGGCATCTATGTCACCTGTGAGCAGGGGGCTCCCCCGGCCTGGCAGCTGCGGGTGGTGATGCGCGATGGGGCGCAGGTGGTCGCCGAGGATGCCGGTTACCAGGACGCGGACGCGTTCGCTACCGCCGGGCTGGAGATCGTGCGCCAGCTGCTGAACCTGGGCGACGAAGAGCCCTATCGCCTGCTGTGACGGGGTGCCGGCCCTGCGGCCGGTGCCCTCTATCCGGGGAGTTATCATGACGGTCAAGGTGGAGGTGCAGCCCAGTGGGCACGAATTTCCGGTCGAGTCAGGCGAGAACCTGCTCGATGCCGCCCTGCGCGCCGGGATGGCGATCCGCTACAGCTGCAGCAGCGGCAGCTGTGGTGACTGCCGCGCGCGCCTGGTGTCCGGGGAACTCGGCGCCGTACAGCATCATGACTACGTCTTCAGCGAGCAGGAGCGCGCGGACGGTCAGTTTCTGCTGTGCCGTGCGACGGCCGCCTCCGACCTGGTGATCGAGGCGGTCGAGGCGCGCGCCCCGGCGGATGTGCCGGTGCAGACCCTGAGCACCCGGGTGAACAAGCTCCTGCGGCTGTCGGAGGACGTGATGGAGCTGGATCTGCGCACGCCCCGCAGCCACACACTGTGGTTTCTCGCCGGCCAGCACGTGCGTCTGAACATCCCCGACATCGCCCTGTCCGAGAGGTCCGTCGCCAGCTGCCCGTGCAATGGGCTGATCCTGCAGTTCCATGTGTCCCGCCGGCCGGGCGATCCGTTTGCCGAGCACGTCTTCGCGCACATGAAGGTGCACGATACGGTCGATATCGAGGGGCCGTTCGGTGAGTTCGTGCTGGACGAGGAGTCGGAGCGACCGCTGATCTTCATCGCCTTCGAGACCGGTTTTGCGCCCATCAAGAGCCTCATCGAGCACGCCATCTCGCTGGAGATGCGCCAGCCGATGTGGCTCTACTGGATCACGGGCGGGACCCACGGGCACTACCTGGAGAATCAGTGTCGCGCCTGGCAGGATGCCCTGGACGACTTTGTGTTCGTCCCGATCGGCGGCAGCGATGATCCCGGCGACCGGGCGGCGCGGGTGGGCCTGGCCGTGGAGCGGGCCATCGCCCGGGTGCTGGCCGACCACCCGGATCTCGGTGATTGCGATGTCTACGCCAACGGGCCGGATGTCCTGTATACCGGGCTGGCGGCGGCCCTGCGTGCGGGCGGCCAGCCGCCAGGACGGTTATTCCTCGATCAGGTGCAGGGGGCCTGAAGGGTACCGGGGGGGTGCCGGGGGTGCCGGGCGCGCCGCGGTCGACCTACGCGCCGGCCAGGCCGGCGCTTTCCAGTCGCAGGCCCAGCATCAG